>NZ_JBVIIE010000007.1:18614-218069 GCF_055569945.1 Streptomyces sp. NPDC031340 | reverse complement strand
AAGGAACTGGGAGGGGGGGGGGGTGGGCGGGGGAGGGGGGGTGCGGCGGGGCGGGCGCCCCCCCCCCGCGGCGTGGCGGGGTGCGGCCCGGGTCAGGCGTCGCTGAACGTCCGGCCGCGCTCCGCCATGCGGATCAGCAGCTCGGGCGGGGCGAAGCGTTCGCCGTGCGCGTCGCGCAACTCCCGTGCGCGCGTCAGGAATGCCGGCAGGCCGCCCGGAAAGCCGTTGACGTACTGCAGGACGCCGCCCGTCCACGCCGGGAAGCCGATGCCGAGCAGCGAACCGACGTTGGCGTCCGCGACGGAGACCAGGACACCCTCCTCCAGGCAGCGCACGGCGTCGAGGGCCTCGACGAAGAGCATCCGCTCCGACAGTTCGGTCAGGTCGGCGTCGCGCAGCGCGGGGTCGGTGAAGTGCTCGCGCAGGCCCGGCCACAGCCGGGTCCGCCGGCCGTCCTGGTAGTCGTAGAAGCCGGCGCCGCCGCTGCGGCCGGGGCGGCCGAACTCGTCGATCATCCGGTCGACGACGACGTCGGCGGGGTGCGGGCGCCACTCCTGGCCGGCCTGCTCCGCGGCGCGGCGGGTCTCCTCGCGGATCCGGCGCGGCAGGGTGAGGGTGAGCTCGTCCATCAGGGCGAGCACCTTGGCCGGGTAGCCGGCCTGCGCGGCGGCCTGCTCGACGGTCGCCGGATCGTAGCCCTCCGCGATCATGGCGACGCCCTCGTCGATGAAGCGGCCGATGACGCGGGAGGTGAAGAAGCCCCGGCTGTCGTTGACGACGATCGGTGTCTTGCCGATCTGCCGTACCAGGTCGAAGGCGCGGGCGAGCGCCTCGTCGCCCGTCTCCTTCCCCCTGACGATCTCGACCAGGCGCATCCTGTCGACCGGCGAGAAGAAGTGCAGCCCGATGAAGTCCTTGGGTCGGTCGACGGCCTCGGCGAGCAGGGTGATGGGCAGCGTGGAGGTGTTGGAGCACAGCAGCGCGTCCGCGGCCACGTGGCTCTCGGCCTCCCGGAACACCTCGGCCTTGAGCGCCGGGTCCTCGAAGACCGCCTCGATCACCGCGTCGCAGCCCGCCAGGTCGCGGGCCCGGGCGGTGGGCGTGATGCGGGCGAGGAGCGCGTCGCGCTCGGCCTCGGTGGTGCGGCCCTTGGCGACGGCGCGGTCCAGCAGCTTGGCCGAGTAGGCCTTGCCGCGCTCGGCCGCCTCCTCGGTGACGTCCTTGAGGACGACCTCGATGCCCGCCTTGGCACAGGCGTGGGCGATGCCCGCGCCCATCATGCCGCCGCCGAGGACGGCGACCCGGCGCACCGTGCGGGCGGGCAGCTCCTGGGGCCGGTTGGCGCCGGAGTCGACCGACTGCAGGTCGAAGAAGAACCCCTGGATCATGTTCTTGGCCGTCTGGCCGGTGACCAGGTCGGTGAGATGGCGGGCCTCGACCACGAAGGCGGTGTCGATGTCGACCTGGGCGGTCTCGACGGCCGCCGCGAGGATGTTGCGCGGCGCGGGATACGGCGCGCCGCCCAGCTTCTTGCGCAGCAGGGCGGGCAGCGCGGGCAGTTGCTTCGCCAGCGCGGGGTGGGCGGGGGTGCCGCCGGGGATGCGGTGGCCCGGGGTGTCCCAGGGCTGCGCGGAGCGCGGGTGGGCGTCGATGAACGCCCGTGCCTTGGCGAGGAGTTCGTCCGGGTCGGCGGCCAGCTCGTCGACCAGGCCGGCGGCGAGGGCGTCGGCCGGGGCGAACCGCCGTCCCTCCAGCAGTACCTTCCGCAGCGCCTCGACGACGCCGAACATGCGCACCGTGCGGGTCACTCCCCCGCCGCCGGGCAGCAGTCCGAAGGTCACCTCCGGCAGGCCGACGCGGGCGGCGGGGCCGTCCAGCAGGACCCGGTGGTGGCAGGCCAGCGCGATCTCGTAACCGCCGCCCAGGGCGACGCCGTTGATGGCGGCGACGACGGGCACGCCGAGCGTCTCCAGCCTGCGCAGGGCGCGTTTGACGCGCATGCCGGCCTCGAAGGAGCGCTCGGCGGTCTCGGGGGTGACGGAGCTCAGGTCGCGCAGGTCGCCGCCGGCGAAGAACGTCTTCTTGGCGGAAGCTACGACGACGCCCTTGAGGGTGTCGCGGCGGGCGTCGAGGCGGTCGACGACGGCGTCGAGGGAGTCGATGAACGCGGCGTTCATGGTGTTGACGGACTGGTCGGGGTCGTCGAGGACCAGGGTGACCACATGGTCGGCGTCCTCTTCCCAGCGGATGGTGCGGCTTTCGGCGTCGGGGGCCATGGGACGGGTGCTCCAGAGAGGGTGCGGGCCGGTGGGTGGCGGGGTGCGGGGGCCGGATCGGGCGGCGGTCACAGGCGCTCGACGACGGTGGCGATGCCCATGCCGCCGCCGACGCACAGGGTGGCCAGCCCGTACCGCTGGTCGCGGCGTTCCAGTTCGTCGACGAGCGTGCCGAGGATCATCGCGCCGGTCGCGCCCAGCGGGTGCCCCATGGCGATGGCGCCACCGTTGACGTTGACCTTCTGCGGGTCGAGGTCCAGATCCCGGACGAAGCGCAGGACGACGGCGGCGAACGCCTCGTTGATCTCGACCAGGTCGAGGTCGGCGGGGGTCAGCCCGGCCTTGGCGAGCGCCTTGCGGGAGGCGGGGGCCGGGCCGGTCAGCATGATCGTCGGGTCGGCGCCGGAGACGGCCGCCGACACGATCCTGGCCCGCGGGCGCAGTCCGTGCCGCCTGCCCGCCTCGGCGGAGCCGATGACGGTGAGGGCCGCGCCGTCGACGATGCCGGAGGAGTTGCCCGCGTGGTGCACGTGGTCGATCTCCTCCACCCAGTGGTACTTCTGCAGCGCCACGGCGTCGAAGCCGCCGAGCGCGCCGACGTCCGCGAACGACGGCTTGAGCGCGGCGAGGGAGTCGACGGTGGTGCCGGGCCTGATGTGCTCGTCGCGGTCCAGCACCAGCAGTCCGTTGCGGTCCCGCACGGGGACGACGGACCGGGCGAACCTGCCGTCCTTCCACGCCTCGGTGGCCCGCGCCTGGGACTCGGCCGCGTAGGCGTCCACGTCGTGGCGGGTGAAGCCCTCCAGGGTGGCGATGAGGTCGGCGCCGATGCCCTGCGGGACGAAGCCGGTGAGGTGGTTGGTCAGCGGGTCCTGCGCCCAGGCGCCGCCGTCGCTGCCCATCGGGGTGCGGGACATGGACTCCACCCCGCCCGCCAGGACAAGGTCCTCCCAGCCCGAACGGACCTTCGCGGCGGCCAGGTTGACCGCTTCCAGGCCCGAGGCACAGAAGCGGTTCTCCTGCACGCCGGCGACGGTGTCGGGCAGTCCGGCGAGCAGGGCGGCGGTCCTGGCGATGTCCGCGCCCTGCTCGCCGACGGGGCTGACGACGCCGAGGACGATGTCGTCGATGCCGTCCGGGTCCAGACCGGGGAACCTGCGGCGGACCTCGTCGATGAGACCGACGACGAGGTCGACCGCCTTGGTGCCGTGCAGGGCGCCGCCGGGCTTGCCCCGGCCGCGCGGGGTGCGGATGGCGTCGTACAGATATGCATCGCTGGTCACGGATGTGCCTTCCGGTGTGTCGGGGAACGAGGTGGCCTCGGAGGACGTCGGGCCGGGGCGGTCGCTCAACCCAGCAGGGAGCGGCCGATGATCTCCTTCATGATTTCCGTGGTGCCGCCGTAGATCGTCTGGATACGGCCGTCCAGGTACGCCTTGGCGACCCGGTACTCCGTCATGTAGCCGTAGCCGCCGTGCAGTTGGAGGCACCGGTCGACGACCCGTTTCTGCAGCTCGGTGGCCCACCACTTGGCCGCCGAGGCGTCCACGGCGTCCAGCCGTCCCCGGCTGTGCTCGGTGATGCAGCGGTCGACGAAGGCGCGGGTGACGGCGCACTCGGTGGCCATCTCGGCGGCCTCGAAGCGCACGTGCTGCAGTCTGGCCAGGGGGCGGCCGAACGCCTCCCGCTGCTTGACGTACTCCAGCGTCAGCTCCAGGACGTGCTCCGCGGCGGCGGCCGCGCCCACGGCGATGGCCAGCCGCTCCTGGGCGAGGTTGGCCATGAGGTACGAGAACGCCTTGTTCTCCTCCCCCAGCAGGTTCTCCTTGGGCACACGCACGTCGTCGAAGAACAACTCGGCGGTGTCCTGGGCCTTCTGGCCGATCTTGTCGAGGTTGCGGCCCCGCTCGAAGCCGGGCGTGCCCCGCTCGACGACGAGCAGGCTCTGTCCCGAACTGCCGCCCTCGGGTTTGGTGTTGGCGACGACCACCACCAGGTCGGCGAGGATGCCGTTGGAGATGAACGTCTTGGCGCCGTTGAGCAGGTAGTGGTCGCCCCGGTCGGTGGCGGTGGTGCGGATGCCCTGGAGGTCGGAGCCCGCGCCGGGTTCGGTCATCGCGATGGCGGTGATGATCTCGCCGGAGGTGTGGCCGGGCAGCCAGCGCCGCTTCTGCTCGTCGGTGGCGAGCCGGGTCAGGTAGGGGCCGACGATGTCGTTGTGCAGGCTGAGGGCCAGGCCGGACGCCCCGGCGCGGGCGAACTCCTCGATGAGCACGGCGCTGTAGCGGAAGTCGTCGGTGCCTCCGCCGCCGTACTCCTGCGGCACCGCCAGGCCCAGCAGGCCCTGGCGGCCCGCCGCGCGCCAGACGTCGCGGCTCACGACGCCGTCGCGCTCCCATTGTTCGTGGTGGGGCAGCACCTCCTTGGCGAGGAAGGTGCGGACGGTGTCGCGGAACGCCTCGTGTTCCGGTGTGCAGATGTCTCGTTCCATGTCGCCTCCGCGTCGCGGTGGGTGGGTGCGGGCCCCGGCCGGCGGGTCGGGGCGGCCGTTCACAGCCAGTTCTTGACCCGCTCGACGAGCCGGGCCGGGTCGGGACCGACGGGGGTGACGTTGAGCATGGTCACGCCCGACTCCCGGAAGGCTTCGACGCGGTCCCGCACGTAGCCCTCGGGGCCCGCCAGGCAGAGCAGTTCGCACAGTTCGGCGGGGACCGCGGCCTCCGCCTCCTTCTTGCGGCCCGCGAGGTAGTGCTCCTGGATCGCGGCGGCCTCGGCCTCGTACCCGTAGGAGCAGACCAGGTCGTGGTAGAAGTTGCGGCCCGGGGCGCCCATGCCGCCGACGTACAGCGCGACGAGGGGCCGCATCAGGTCGCGGACCGCCTCGGCGCCGTCGCCGATGGCGAGCAGCCCGCCCGCGACGACGGACAGCGGCCCCAGCGCCGGGTCGCGCCGGGCGGCGCCCTCGGCGAGCGGCTCGGCCCAGACCTCGGCGGCCCGTTCCGGCACGTACAGGAACGGCAGCCAGCCGTCGGCGAGTTCGGCGGTCATGCGGACGTTGGCGGGGCCGAGCGCGGCGACGTAGACGGGGACGGTGTCGCGGACCGGGCGGGTGAGCAGCTTGAGGGGTTTACCGAGGGTGCCGCCCTTCTCCGGCGGCAGCGGCATGTCGGTGATGCCGTGGTGCTCGATCACCTCGCGCCGCCAGATGCGGCGGGCCAGGCCGATCGTCTCCCGGGTGCGGCCGAGCGGCTTGTCGTAGCGGCGGCCGTGCCAGCCCTCCACGACCTGCGGGCCGGACGCCCCGATGCCGAGCAGCGCGCGGCCCCCGGTGAGGGCGTCGAGTCCGGCGGCGGTCTGGGCGATCAGCGCGGGGGTGCGCGAGTACACGTTGAGGATGGCGGAACCGATGCGCAGCCGCTCGGTGCGGGCGGCGAGGTAGCCCATCACGGTCGGGGAGTCGAAGCCGTAGGCCTCGGCCACCCAGATCGCGTCCAGTCCCGCCGGTTCCAGCGCGGCGGCCTCGTCGGCCGCGGCCCGCGGGTCGCCCGCGTACTGCAGGGGCATGGAGAGTTCCATCAGCTTCCGTCCTCGTCGGTGGTGCCGCACCGGGCAGCCGGTGCGAGTGCGGGAACGTCCCAGTCGCGGGCCACATCGGTGTTGTGGGTGCCGGGCACGGGGGGCGGCAGGCGCAGCGAGCCGGGCGTCGCGGAGAAGCGGGGCGCCACGCCCGGCTGGGTGACGCCGTGGGCCTCGGTGAGGCTGCCGCGGTGGACGATGTGCGGGTGCGCGGCGGCCTCCCGGAGGGACAGCACCGGGGCGACGCAGGCGTCGGTGCCCTCGAAGACGGCGGCCCAGTGGTCGCGGTCGGCGGCCTTGAACCGTTCGGCGAACCGGGCCCGCAGCCACGGCCACCGGCGCGGGTCGTCGCGGTCGGGCAGCTCGTCGGCGGCGAGCCCGAGGAGGCGTACGAACTCGGCGTAGAACTGCGGCTCCAGCGCGCCGACCGCCATCCAGCCGCCGTCCCGCGTCTCGTAGACGGCGTAGTAGGGGCAGCCGCCGTCGAGGAGGTTGCGTCCGCGCCCGTCCTGCCAGAGTCCTGCGGCGAGCATGCCGTGCACGATGGCGGTCAGGTGCGTGGTGCCGTCGACGATCGCCGCGTCCACCACCTGTCCCTCGCCCGTGACGCGCGCGGTCAGCAGCGCGGCCAGGACGCCGACGGCGAGGTAGAGGGAGCCGCCGGCGTAGTCGCCGAGCAGGTTGGCGGGGACGGCGGGCGGTCCGTCCGCGGCGCCGATCATGCCGAGCGCGCCCGCGGTGGCGATGTAGCCGATGTCGTGCCCCGCCCGGGGCGCCAGCGGTCCGTCCTGACCCCATCCGGTCATCCGGCCGTAGACCAGGGCCGGGTTGACGGCCCGGCACTCCCGCGGGCCGACGCCGAGGCGTTCGGCGACGCCGGGGCGGTAGCCCTCGATCAGGACGTCGGCGCGTTCGGCGAGCGCGCGCACCAGGCCGGGCCCGTCCGCCGACTTCAGGTCGACCAGGACGGAGCGCTTGTTGCGGTTGGTGAGGTCGTGGACGGGGTCGACGGCCACGGGCGACCCGGTGGGCCGGTCCACGCGGACGACGTCGGCGCCCAGGTCGCCGAGGAGCATCGCCGCGAAGGGGGCGGGGCCGATCCCGGCCAGCTCCACCACGCGCACGCCGGTCAGCGGTCCGGCGCGGCGGGCGGGTGAGGCGGTCGCGGGTAAGGCGGTGGCGGAGGCGTGCGGGTCCGTTCCGTACGGCAGGGTCGCGCCGCTCGTCGAGCTCATGGGTCCCTCTCTCGGGGGAGGGCTTGCGACGGCCCTCCGGACTGGACTCTACTTAGCGCTCGCTAAGAAGGTAGGGACGAGGGAGGGAGTGGTCAATAGGCGGAGCCGGACCGCTTGATCCGCGCTCCGGCCGGGAATGAGGTGGGGTAATCCCCGTCGGACCCCGCGAACCATCGCGCCGAGGAGCGGATCAGGAGCGCCGACTCCGACAATCACTGAGCGGTCGATAAGCTCTTGAGTGCGGAGGCGCGGGATCCGCCGCACATACAATGCCGGTCGCCGGCAACACATCGGAGGAGCGCCGTTGAGCACCCAGTCCAGGCAGGAGACCACCGCCGCGTCCCACTGGCGCGCCTATGGGCCCCTCGACCTGCACCCGATCCTGATGCACGCCATGGAGGCGTTCAACGAACACGGCTACCACGGCACTTCGGTACGCGACATCGCCGGCCGGGTCGGCGTGACCGTCCCGGCGCTCTACTACCACTACGAGAACAAGCAGGCGCTGCTCGCGACGCTGCTGGAAACCTCCATGAAGGACGTACTCGACCGCTGCCGGGCCGCCGCCGCGGAAGCGGGCGACGACCCGCTGCTCCGCTTCTGCGCCATGGTCGAGTCCATCGTGCTCTACATGGCGCACCGCCAGGGCCTGGCCTTCCTGGACACCGAGATCCGCAGCCTGGAACCCGGCAACCGGGCCCGGTACGTGGCGCTGCGCGACTACCTGGAGCACATGCTGCTCGACACGGTCGAGGCGGGCATCGCCCGGGGTGTGTTCACCACGCCGATCCCCGCGGACGCGGTCCGCGCCGTGCTGATCATGTGCCAGGGGGTGGCCAACTGGTACCGGGCCGACGGCCCGCTCACCGCCGAGGAGGTCGCCGAGCGGCACGTCCTGCTCAGCCTCTGCACGGTCGGCCATCCGGGAGCGATGAACGGCCTGGACGTGGTCCCCCGCCCGGCCGGCCGGCCCTCCGGCCGGGGGCGGCGGCGCAGGGACACAGGCGCCGCGGACTGACCCGGACCACCTCGGGAGCGCCCCGGACCGCCGGCTGCCCGGACCACCCCGGAATGACCCGGAATGACCCGGCGCGGACAGTGTCGGCGGCCGGTTGGCGGTCACCCGCACGGGGCATCAGGAAAGGGTGGGCCCGGCCGGGCAGGACGTGCGGCGGCCGGGTGGAAGGCCACGGTGTGGCCGGACGGCCCAGGAGGGGAAGTGATCCGCCATGCGTACGCGACGGCGTACCCATCGGCGTTCCGTACGAGTCGAGTACCTGCTGCCCGATGAGACCGAATCGGCTTTTCGGGCACGCAGGTTGACCTGGCAGTTCCTGGTCTGGCGCGGCCACCGGACGGCGGGGCTGGACGCCGGGCACATCCATGACGCGGCCCTCGTCGTGTCCGAACTGGTCGCCAACGCCACCCGGCACGGCGGCACCTGCCGCCTGAGCCTGCAGGTGTCCGACACCCAGGTGACCGTCGAGGTGTACGACCGCAGTCCCGGCCGGCCGCGCGTCCGGCCGCTCACGACATGGGGCGAGAGCGGCCGGGGCCTCGCCATGGTGCGCAGCCTGGCCCAGCGCCTCGACGTCGACCCGGTCAGCGGGGGCGGCAACCGGGTGCGCGCGGTCCTGTCCCTGTGACGCCCGGCCCTGGGGCCATGTGACGTACGGTGCTGGCGCCGTGTGACGCCGGATCGCGAGACCGTCCGGACCGGGTGTGCGCGTCCGCGGGCACGTCGAGGGCGCCGGCGGGCCGGCGAAGTCGACGGGCCCGGTGATCTCATGCTCGTTCCGTCACCATGCGCGGAGCCTGACAGCGCACGTCCGGAGCACGTCCGGCGCACCTCGGCACATGCGCACGGCGCCCGGCCGGCAGCCGGGCGCCGCGGTGCGTCACTCTCGCGCGGTCGAGGCCCGGCGGGTGTCGTCCGCCTCCTCGCACTGGACGCGGATCCTCCCCTGGACGGCGGCCTCACCGATCGTCTGCCTCAGCGTCCGGCATCCCGTGAACACGGCCCCGCGCCCGTGGCGGCCACGCGTCGTTCCGCGCAGGTCGCCAGCGCGTCGGCGTGCCACTGCACACTGGTCTGCTCCCAGCTGCTCTTGCGAGCTTCCACCCGCGCGCCGCACATGTCGCAGTCGACGGGTGTCATCGGTGCGTCGAGGAGCCGGTTGTCGGGGCGGAGCGCCATCAGACCGGCCGGCTCTCTGCCTTGACGGTGGCGGCGGTCGCGGCGGCGTTCTGCTTCTCGAGGTTCAGCTCGATCTCGGCCCGCCACGCTTCGTCGGCCCGGGTCGTGTCGATCTCGAACTCGAACCGGTCCGTCATCTCCGCCCGCACGTCACCGACATCGACGTAGAACTGCTCGTACCAGCGGCGCAGCTGGTAGACGGGGCCGTCCTCCTCGCACAGCAGCGGGTTGTCGATCCGGGCCTTGTTCTTCCAGATCCGCACGTCCTGTTCGAAGCCGATCTCGTTGAACTCGCCCAGCTTCTGAACTACTTCGTCCGCCGACTCGCCCATGTGCTCGCCCCTGCGCACGATGATGCCGTACTGGAGCATGAACGAGTTCTCTTCGATGGGATAGTGACAGTTGATCAGCACCGAGTTCGTGTCGCCGTCCTCGTAGTGGTACGTGAGGTCGTCGATCATGAACGACGGGCCGTGGTAGGTCGCCAGGGATGTCTGGCCCAGCATCTTGGGGGCGCCGCTCCCCTCCGCCTGCGGCCGGCGCACGTCCTCGCGGCCGACGCCCTTCATGAGCTGGGTCGCGGTGTGCCCCTCGAAGATGTTCTTGAAGTACGTGGGGAACGAGTAGTGCACATAGAAGAAGTGCGCCATGTCCACCACGTTGTCGACGATCTCCCGGCAGTTCGAGCCGTCGATCCGCACGGAGTACCAGGACCAGTCCGTCCAGTCGTCGCGCGTCGCGCCCTCGATGCGGGGGATCGTCACATCGGCCGGCGGCGGGTTGCCCTCCGGGTCGTTACAGACGAACAGCAGGCCGTCCTGCTGCAGCGTCGGGAACGCCGCGGTGCGGGCACGCATCGGGACCCGGCCGGGTTGACCTCCTGGCCGGGGCCCTTCAACTGTGCCTGCTCGTAGTTGCGGATGATCCGGTGCACCGGGACGAAGGCCTGCTCGAC
Source organism: Streptomyces sp. NPDC031340 (assembly GCF_055569945.1). Classification (NCBI taxonomy): domain Bacteria; kingdom Bacillati; phylum Actinomycetota; class Actinomycetes; order Kitasatosporales; family Streptomycetaceae; genus Streptomyces; species Streptomyces sp. NPDC031340. Next base: position 207,830 of record NZ_JBVIIE010000007.1, on the reverse strand, counting down.
GACGATGTCGTGGCTGGCGGTGCCGCGCAGCCCCACGACGTCCCACGCGTCCTCGATCCGGTAGCCGGACCGGGGCATGAGCACGGTCAGGAAGTCGACCGGTCGCCCCTTGTCGCCGACGACCAGGGCGCCCAGCAACGCCCAGCGGGCGTACCGGCAGCCGGAGGAGAATCTCCAGCGGCCGGTCAGCCGGTAACCGCCGTCGACGGGGGTGAGCCGTCCCACCGGCGCGTACGCGGACGAGATCAGCGCGTCGGGGTCGTCGCCCCACACCTCGGCCTGCGCCTCGGCGGTGAAGAGTCCCAGCTGCCAGGGGTGCACGCCCAGTACGGAGGTGATCCAGCCGGTGGAGCAGCAGGCGACGGAGAGGGCGCGTACGACCTCGTAGAAGTCGACCAGGTCGGCCTCCTGCCCGCCGAACGGGCGGGGCTGGAGCATCCGGAAGACACCGGCGTCGATCAGTTCGCGCACGGTCTCCTCGGGGACGCGTCCCTCCTCGTCGGTGGCCCGGGCCCGCTCCGCGACAGCCGGGAGCAGGGTTGAACTCACCGGCCAGGTTCGGCAGTGCCGGGTAGACCATGGTGATCTCGAAGGTGCCTGCCTCCGAGAGGAGGATGACCAGGGCGAGCACGGCGAGTGCCCTCCCCTTGGAGATCACCGCGGGAGGCGGGGTGACGTTGTCTGCCATCGTGATCCTTTGTCGAGGGTACGGGAGTGCGGGGGTGCCGTTCGGTGAGCGGGTGTGGGGGTGTACCGTGGGGAGCTTTGATGGGCCGCTGCTTTTTGACCGTCCGTCACTTTCCTTCGCGGAAAGAGGCGTCGAGGCAGCAGCGCGCTGTCGCGCACCGTGCGGGTCACGGCGTGATGTCCTGAGACCCGCCGTCGTCGGCGTGCGCGACAGGGACCGTTCCGGCGCTGACGGCGGCGGCCGAGCCCCCGCTCGGACGGCCGGGCGGGCGCCCCGTGCCCCAGGGGTTGCGGGTGGGACCGTCTGACGTCGGTCGCCCGCTGTCGCGGACGCCGTCGCGACGGCGTCCCGCCTGTCGGCCACTGGCTTCTCCTCACAGTCGGACGACCGCGCGGCGTGACCGTGACCTGGTTCCGGACCTGGTCGCGGGCGCGGCTCGCCACACGGCACTGCTTCGTTGCGGGTCCGTGTCCGCCGGCACCCGTGCCGGGGCACGGAGCGGGCGGAGAACGGGGGCGGAGCCTTGGGGGTGAGGGGAAGTCACGGCTCGGCACACCCGCCGATGTGAGGTGTCCCACTCACCGGGAGGGCCGGGTGCGGGGACGGCGGCGATCTGGCAATCGGAGACCGGGTGCCGGGACCCGGGGCCCCGGGACCCGGAAACGGGCCCCGAGACCGGAAAACCGGGCCCCGTGGCGACGGGGCCCGGCCGGGGACACGGGGCGGGCGTCTTCGGTCCTGCCCCGTCCGCTGCGGGGCGCGGGAGCGGAGGGGACATGCCGGCTGCGGGGCAGAGCACCCGGCGCCGGGAAGCGGTTACCGGGCGCCGTACACCGGCTGCGGGCGAAGGGCGTCCGCCAGGAGTTTCCGGGTGGTCTCGCCCGCCTCGGCCGGGGTCCAGCGGGCTCCCTTGTCGGCGGTCGGGCCCGGCCGCCAGCCCTCCATGACGGTGATCCGGCCGCCCTCGGCCTCGAACACCCGGCCCGTCACCCCGGCCGAGTCGTCGGAGCCCAGCCAGACGACGAGCGGTGAGACGTTCTCCGGGGCCATGGCGTCGAATCCGCCCTGTCCGGGCGCGGCCATGGCGTCCGCGAAGGTCCGCTCGGTCATCCGGGTGCGGGCGGCCGGGGCGATTGCGTTGACCTGGACGCCGTAGCGGCCCATCTCGGCCGCGGCGACCAGGGTCAGGCCGACGATCCCGGCCTTGGCAGCCGAGTAGTTGCCCTGGCCGACGCTGCCCAGCAGCCCCGCGCCCGAACTGGTGTTGACCACGCGGGCCGCGGGCGTACGGCCGGCCTTCGCCTCGGCCCGCCAGTGTGCGGCGGCGTACTTGAGCGTGAGGAAGTGGCCCTTCAGGTGGACGCGCATGACGGCGTCCCAGTCGTCCTCGTCGAGGTTGACGAGCATGCGGTCGCGCAGGAACCCCGCGTTGTTGACGAGGGTGTCCAGACGGCCGAAGGTGTCGACGGCGGCGGCGATCAGCGAGGCGGCGCCGTCGGAGGTGGCGATGTCACCTCCGTGCGCGACCGCCTCTCCGCCGCCCGCCCGGATCTCGTCGACGACCGCCTGGGCGGGCCCCGAGGCGCCGCCGGTGCCGTCCAGTCCGACACCGAGGTCGTTGACGACGACCCTGGCCCCCTCGGCCGCGAGGGCGAGCGCGTGCGCGCGCCCGAGTCCGCGTCCGGCTCCGGTCACAACGGCCACGCGTCCAGTGCACAGTCCGGTCATGTGAGGTGAGGTCCCTTCCAGGCCAGGCGGCGGAATGCCTTCCCGCAGCGCACGAACCGCTGCTACATTCCCCTAACAAACGTTTGGTGGAAAGGTAGCTGATCTGCTCATGGGTGTCTCCACCTCCGCCCCGGACAAGGGCGTCGCCGTCATCACCGTGGACTACCCCCCGGTCAACGCGCTGCCCGTACAGGGCTGGCACGACCTGGCCACCGCGGTCCGCGTCGCCGGGGGCGACCCCGAGGTGCGCTGTGTGGTGCTCACCGCCGCCGGCCGGGGTTTCAACGCGGGCGTCGACATCAAGGAGATGCAGCGCGCGACCGGCCACGAGGCGCTCATCGGCGCCAACCACGGCTGCGCCGACGCCTTCGCCGCGGTCTACGACTGCCAGGTCCCCGTGGTCGCCGCGGTGCACGGCTTCTGCCTGGGCGGGGGCATCGGCCTGGTGGGCAACGCGGACGCGGTGGTCGCCTCCGACGACGCCACCTTCGGCCTGCCGGAGCTGGACCGCGGCGCGCTCGGCGCCGCCACGCATCTGGCCCGGCTGGTCCCACAGCACCTGATGCGGACGCTGTACTACACCTCGCGCACGGTGACCGCGCGGGAGCTGCACGGGCACGGCTCGGTGTGGCGGGTGGTGCCCCGCGAGCAACTGCTCGACGCGGCCCTGGAGCTGGCCCGGGAGATCGCCCTGAAGGACGGGTATCTGATCCGGCTGGCCAAGGCCGCCATCAACGGCATCGACCCGGTGGACGTCCACCGCAGCTACCGCTTCGAACAGGGCTTCACCTTCGAGGCCAACCTCAGCGGTGTCGCCGACCGTGTGCGCGGCACCTTCGGCACGGACCGGGAGAAGCAGTCATGAGCAAGGACAAGACCATGACCGCCGAGGAGGTCGTCGGCCGGCTGCGCAGCGGCATGACGATCGGCATCGGCGGCTGGGGATCGCGGCGCAAGCCGATGGCCCTGGTCCGCGAACTGCTGCGCTCGGACGTCTCCGACCTGACCGTGGTGTCGTACGGCGGCCCCGACGTCGGGCTGCTGGCGGCGGCCGGCAAGATCCGGAAGCTGGTCGCGGCGTTCACCACTCTCGACTCGGTCCCGTTGGAGCCGCACTTCCGCGCGGCCCGGCAGCGCGGCGAGCTGGCGCTGGTGGAGCTGGACGAGGCGATGCTGATGTGGGGGCTCACCGCCGCCGCGCACCGGCTGCCGTTCATGCCGATCCGCGCGGGGCTCGCCTCGGACGTCATGCGGGTCAACCCCCACCTCCGGACGATCACCTCGCCGTACGAGGACGGCGAGGAGCTGGTCGCCGTGCCCGCGCTGCGCCTGGACGCCGCCCTGGTCCACCTCAACCGCGCCGATGTGCACGGCAACGCCCAGTACCTGGGCCCGGACCCGTACTTCGACGACCTGTTCTGCGAGGCCGCCGAGACCGCGTACGTCTCCTGCGAGCGGATCGTGGACAGCACGGAGCTCCTCAAGGAGGCGGGTCCGCAGTCGCTGCTGGTCAAGCGCGCCTTCGTGAACGGCGTGGTGGAGACCCCGAACGGCGCGCACTTCACCTCCTGCGCCCCCGACCACGACCGGGACGAGGCGTTCCAGCGCGCCTATGTCCGCGCCGCCGGCGATCCGGAGTCCTGGGCCGCGTTCATGGAGCGGTTCCTCTCCGGCGACGAGCAGGCGTACCAGGCCGCGGTGACGGCGTTCCACGAGGAGGAGAAGACAGCATGAGCGACACCGCTGCGACGGCGGCGACACGGGCCGAGTACTGCGTGGTGGCCTGCGCCGAGGCCTGGCGGGACGCGGGCGAGGTCCTGGCCAGTCCGATGGGCACCGTCCCGACCATCGGGGCCCGGCTGGCGAAGCTGACCTTCTCCCCCGACCTGCTGCTCACCGACGGCGAGGCGCTGCTCACGGCCGACGTACCGGCGGTCGGCGCCCGCGCGGAGGTCGTGGAGGGCTGGCTCCCCTACCGTCAGCACCTGGCGATGGTGACGAGCGGGCGGCGGCACGTGATGATGGGCGCCTCCCAGATCGACCGCTTCGGCAACCAGAACATCTCCTGCGTCGGCGACTGGGCCCGGCCCGAGCGGCAGCTGCTGGGGGTGCGCGGCGCGCCCGTCAACACCCTGAACAACCCGACGAGTTACTGGGTTCCCCGGCACTCGCCGCGGGTGTTCGTGGAGAAGGTGGACATGGTCTGCGGCGTCGGCTACGACAGCGCGGCCGCCGCAGGGCCTTCCGCCACCCGCTACCACCGTGTGCCCGAAGTCATCAGCGACCTGGGCGTCTTCGACTTCGAGACGCCCGACCACTCGATGCGGCTGCGCTCGGTGCACCCCGGTGTCACGGTCGAGCAGGTGGTCGCGGCCACCGGCTTCTCCCTCGTCGTCCCGGACGAGGTGCCCTTCACCCGTGAGCCCACCGCCGAGGAACTGCGGTTGATCCGCGAGGTCGTCGACCCCTCGGGAGCCAGGGACCGCGAGGTGCGCTCGTGAGCGAGAAGGTCGGCATGGGCGACGTGCGTGGGACGCCCGGGTCCGGCGGTGCGAGCGGTGTGAACTCGGCGGGCGGCGCGGGCGTGGCGGCAGGGGCGGGGAACACCGGGTACACCACACCGCTGACCGAGCTGGTCGGTGTGCGGTACCCGATCGTGCAGACCGGCATGGGCTGGGTGGCCGGGCCCCGTCTGGTGTCGGCCGCCGCCGGCGCCGGCGCGCTCGGGATCCTGGCCTCGGCGACGATGCCCGTGGACCGGCTGCGCTCGGCGGTGCGCGAGGTCAAGTCCCGCACCGACGCGCCGTTCGGAGTCAACCTCCGCGCCGATGCCGCCGATGCGCCCGAACGGGTGAAGGTCATCATCGAGGAAGGTGTGAAGGTCGCCTCGTTCGCGCTGGCGCCCTCCCGGGAGCTGATCGCCCGGCTCAAGGACGCCGGTGTCGTCGTCGTCCCCTCGATCGGCGCCCGCCGGCACGCCGAGAAGGTCGCCGCGTGGGGCGCGGACGCCGTGATCGTGCAGGGCGGCGAGGGCGGCGGCCACACCGGGGACGTGGCCACCTCGGTGCTGCTCCCCCAGGTCGTCGACGCCGTCGACATCCCTGTCGTGGCGGCCGGCGGTTTCCACGACGGCCGCGGCCTGGTCGCCGCGCTCGCCTACGGGGCCGCCGGCATCGCCATGGGCACCCGCTTCCTGCTCACCTCCGACAGCCCCGTCCCCGACGCGGTCAAGGCGAAGTACCTGGCCGCCACCGTCAAGGACGTCACGCTCACGACCAAGGTGGACGGGCTACCGCACCGGATGCTGCGTACGGAGATGGTGGACGGCCTGGAGCGGTCCGGCCGGGTCTCCGCGCTGCTGCGGGCGGTGCGTCACGCGGCGGCCTTCCGCCGGGAGTCGGGAATGAGCTGGCCGGCCATGGTCCGGGACGGGCTCGCCATGAAGCACGGCAAGGAACTGACCTGGAGCCAGGTGCTGTTGGCCGCGAACACACCCATGCTGCTGCGGGCGTCCCTGGTCGAGGGCCGTACCGACATCGGTGTGATGGCCGCCGGCCAGGTCACCGGGGTCATCGACGACCTGCCCTCCTGCGCCGAACTGGTCGAAAGGATCATGGACGAGGCGCGCAGCGCACTGAGCCGGCTCCCCGACAGCGGCTGACGGCCGACACGTCTGCCGGTACGGATGTCCGTACCGGCAGACGTCCGCGCGCCCGCGCGGCCGGTTCACCCACAACTGGGTCCGAGTCCGCCCGGGCAACCCCGCGGTGCGCGGGCCCGATCGAGCGGTACGCCCCGCACAGCGGGACCGAGCGGGTCCTCGGCACGAACGGACGGACCCACGTGGGCGCCGGCCCGGCCCCTGGGTGTCCCGGCCCTGATCCGCGGTGCGACGCCCGGTCACCGGACGCCGCAGCGCGGTGCGCGGCCAGCTCAGAGGCGTTCGATGATGGTGACGTTGGCCTGGCCGCCGCCCTCGCACATCGTCTGCAGGCCATACCGTCCGCCCGTGCGCTCCAGTTCGTGCAGCAGGGTGGTCATCAGCTTGGTACCGGTGGCGCCGAGCGGGTGGCCGAGGGCGATGGCTCCGCCGTTGACGTTGACCTTCTCGGGGTCCGCGCCGGTCTCCTTCAGCCAGGCCAGGACGACGGAGGCGAACGCCTCGTTGATCTCGACCAGGTCGATGTCGTCGAGCGACATGCCGGCCTTCTTCAGCGCGTACGCCGTGGCCGGGATCGGCGCCGACAGCATGCGGATCGGATCCTCGCCGCGCGCCGAGAGGTGGTGGACACGGGCGCGGGGGGTGAGTCCGTGCTCGCGCACGGCCCGCTCGGAGGCAATGAGTATCGCCGACGCCCCGTCGGACACCTGGGAGGAGACCGCGGCGGTCAGCCGGCCGCCCTCGACGACGGGCTTGAGTGACGCCATCTTCTCCAGCGTGGTGTCGCGGCGCGGGCCCTCGTCGGCACTCACGTCGCCGAAGGCGACGGTCTCGCGGGCGAAGCGGCCCTCGTCGAGGGCGCGGATGGCCCGCTGGTGCGAGTGCAGCGCGAACTCCTCCATGTCCTCGCGGGAGATGCCCCACTTCTCGGCGATCATCTCGGCGCCGGCGAACTGGTTGACCGGCCGGTCGCCGTAGCGGGCGCGCCAGCCCTCGGAACCGGCGTAGGGGCCCTCGGTGAGCCCGAGCGGCTCGGCGGCCTGCCGGGTGGCGAAGGCGATGGGGATCATCGACATGTTCTGCACGCCACCCGCGACCACCAGGTCCTGGGTCCCGGAGAGGACACCCTGGGCGGCGAAGTGCAGGGCCTGCTGGGACGAGCCGCACTGCCGGTCCACGGTCACGCCTGGCACCTCCTCCGGCAGGCCCGCGGCCAGCCAGCAGGTGCGGGCGATGTCGCCGGCCTGCGGACCCACGTTGTCGAGGCAGCCGAGGACGACATCCTCCACGGCGGCCGGGTCGACGCCGGAGCGTGCCATCAACTCCTTGAGGGCATGGGCGCCCAGGTCGGCCGGGTGGACGGCGGACAGTCCGCCGTTCCGGCGGCCGACGGGGGTGCGGACCGCTTCGACGATGTATGCCTCGGCCATGGCTGCTGCTCCTTCTGTGATGTTCAGCTTGTCCTGTCCGTACGGCGCGGTGTCCGGACGGCTTCGTCTCCGTACGGCGTCCTCCCCGTACGGCGTCACGTGCTCACGACGTCACGTTCCTGTGACGTCACTTCCCCTGCGACGTCATGTGCCTGTGACGATGCCTTCCAGCACCATCGACAGGTACTGGCGGGCGATCTCCTCCGGACTGTGCTGTCCGTCCGGCCGGTACCACGACGCGGCGACCCACACGGTGTCGCGCAGAAAGCGGTAGGTGAGCCGTACGTCCAGGTCGGCGCGGAAGGTTCCGGTGGCCACACCGCTTTCCAGCGTCCCGAGCCAGGCCCTGGCGAACTTCTGCTGGGAGTCGGCGAGGTAGGCGAACCGCGGCAGCCTCCGCAGGTGCCCGGACTCCTTCTGGTAGATGGCGACGGCGGCACGGTGCCGGCCGATTTCCCGGAAGGACTCGGTGACCAGGGCCTCTATGGTCCCCCGGGGGTCGAGCTGCGCGTCCAGGACGGTGTCGTAGCGGTCCCAGAGCTCGTTCAGGAAGGTGGAAAGGACCTCGTCGACCATCGATTCCTTGGAATCGAAGTGGTAGTAGAGGCTGCCGGCGAGCATCCCCGCCTCGTCCGCGATCCTGCGCATGGTGGTGGCGTTGTAGCCGTGCGCGGCGAACACCTCGGCGGCGGTGGCGAGGAGTTCCTCGCGCCGCTCGGGCGAGGCCGGTGTCGCCCTCTTCTTGCTGCTGCTGGCTTTCGGCACCCGCTCGTCCTCGCTCAGGCGTGCTGGCTGCTGACCGAGAGGACCTCGCCCGTCAGATACGAGGAGTAGCCGCTGGCGAGGAAGACGATCGTGTTCGCGACCTCCCAGGGCTCGGCGTGCCGGCCGAACGCCTCCCGGGAGGTCAGCTCGGCCAGCAGTTCGGGGGTGGTGACCTTCACCAGGTGGGGGTGCATGGCCAGGCTCGGCGCGACGGCGTTGACCCGCACTCCGTACTCGGCGGCCTCCAGGGCGGCGCAGCGGGTGAGCGCCATCACCCCGGCCTTGGCGGCGGCGTAGTGGGCCTGGCCCTTCTGCGCGCGCCAGCCGATCACCGAGGCGTTGTTGACGATCACCCCGCCGCTGCCCGCGTCCTTCATCCGGCGCAGCGCGGCGCGGGTGCAGCGGAAGGTGCCGTTGAGGGTGACGTCGAGGACCTTGCCCCACTGTTCGTCGCTCATGTCGACCAGGTCGGCGGTGCCACCGAGTCCGGCGTTGTTGACGACGACATCCAGCCGGCCGTGACGCTCCCGGGCCAGGTCGAAGAGCGCGCCCACCTGGTTCTCGTCGGTGACGTCGCAGGTCAGTGCGGTGACCCGGTCCGCGCCGAACTCGTCGGCCAGTGCGGACCGCGTCTCCTCCAGCCTGCGGGCATGAGTGTCGGAGACGAGCACGTCGGCGCCCTCCTCGAGCAGCCGCCGGGCGGTGGCCCCGCCGATGCCCGCGCCCGCGGCGGCGGTGACGACGGCGGTCCGGCCCCTGAGCAGGCCGTGGCCGGGGACGTAGACGGGGTCGGTGGTCATGGGCGGACCTCTCTGGGCAGACCGAGCACCCGCTCGGCGATGATGTTGCGCTGGATCTCGTTCGAGCCGGCGTAGATGGTGTCGGACCGGGAGAACAGGAACAGCCGCTGCCAGTCGTCGAGGTCGTAGGGTTCGCCGGCGGCGAGCATCCCGTCGGCGCCGCAGACGTCCATGGCGAGTTCGCCGAGTTCCCGGTGCCAGGTGGCCCAGTAGATCTTCCCGATGGAGGCCTCCGGGCCGGGGGCACCGGCGGCGACCCCCTCGAGCATGCGCAGCGCGTTGAACCGGATGGTCTCCAGGCCGGTCCAGGCGCGGGCGAGACGGTCGCGGATCAGCGGGTCCCCGGCCGCGCCGTTACGGCGGGCCAGGTCGATCAGGGTCTCCAGCTCGCGGCGGAAACCGACCTGCTGGCCGAGGGTGGAGACACCGCGTTCGAAGCCGAGCGTGGCCATGGCGATCTTCCAGCCCTCGCCGGGCGCGCCGACGATGTGCGAGGCGGGCGTGCGGGCCCCGTCGAAGAACACCTCGTTGAACTCGCTGGTGCCGGTGAGCTGGGTGATGGGGCGGATGTCCACACCGGGCCGGTCCAGCGGGACCAGCAGACAGGAGAGCCCCTGGTGGTGTACTGAGCCGGGTTCGGTGCGGGCGACGACGAAGCACCAGTCGGACTCGTGGGCGAGTGAGGTCCAGATCTTCTGTCCGGTCACCGCCCACTTGTCGCCGTCGCGCTCGGCCCGGGTACGTACGTTGGCCAGGTCGGAGCCCGCGTCCGGCTCACTGCAGCCCTGGCACCACAGTTCCTCCACCGCGACGATCGGCGGCAGGAAGCGCTCGCGCTGCCCGGGTGTCCCGAAGGCCATCAGGGTGGGCCCCAGGAACTGCTCGCCGATGTGGTTGACCCGGGCGGGGGCGTCGGCGAGGGCGTACTCCTCATGGAAGGCGACCTGTTGCTCCAGGGTGGCCCCGCGCCCGCCGTACTCCTTCGGCCAGCCCACGCACGTCCAGCCGGCCGCGGCCATGTGGCGCTCCCAGGCGAGCCGCTCGGCGAACGACTCGTGCTCACGGCCGGGGCCACCGCGCCCGCGCAGGGCCGCGAACTCGCCCTTCAGATTGGCCCCCAGCCAACCGCGGACCTCGGTGCGGAACTCCTCGACGCTGCTCATGGATGCACGTTAACCTACCAAACACTTGTTAGGGAAGGAGGGGCGGATGTCCGCTGCCCACGACCAAGCGGCCCAGCGCTCCCCGGAGCAGGACGGCCCGGTGCGCTACGACCGGCAGGGGCCGGTCGCGACGATCACCATGAACCGGCCGGAGTACCGCAACGCCCAGAACTCCGCGATGACCTACGCCCTGGACCGGGCCTTCTACCGGGCCGCCGCGGACGACGAGGTCAAAGTCGTCGTCCTCGCCGGCGCGGGGAAGCACTTCTCCGCCGGCCACGACATCGGCACCTCGGAACGCGACGCCCACCTGCCCTTCGAACGGAAGGCGGGGCTGTGGTGGGACCACTCGGACAAGGCGGGGGCGGAGAGCCGCTTCGCCCGCGAGTCCGAGGTCTACCTGGGCATGTGCCGCCGCTGGCGCGAGCTGCCCAAGCCCGTGGTCGCCTCGGTGCAGGGCGCCTGCGTCGCGGGCGGCCTGATGCTGGCCTGGGTGTGCGACCTGATCATCGCCTCCGACGATGCCTTCTTCGCCGACCCGGTGGTCCGCATGGGCATCCCGGGCGTCGAGTACTTCGCGCACCCCTGGGTGATGCCGCCGCGTATCGCCAAGGAGTTCCTGTTCACCGGTGAGCGGATGAGCGCACAGCGCGCCTACGAGGTCGGCATGGTCAACCGAGTCGTCCCCCGAGCCGAACTGGCCGATCACACAACGAAGTTGGCTTGCCATATAGCCGAGATGCCGCGCATGGGACTGGCGTTGACCAAGCGTGCCGTCAACCAGGCCGAGGACCTCCAGGGTCTGCACACCGGCATGGACTCGGTCTTCGGACTGCATCACCTGGCACACGCGCACAACGCCGAGACCGCCGCCGACTCGCTCGGCGGCATGGACATCCGCGCCATGAAGAAGGGTTCGGCCTGATGGACCTCGGATTCACCGCCGTCGACGACGCCTTCCGCGGCGAGGCCCGCGAGTGGTTGCGCGCCCACGTCCCCGCGAAGCCGCTGCCCTCCCTGGAGACCGCGGAGGGCTTCGCCGCCCACCGGGAGTGGGAAAGCACCCTGTTCACCGACCGCTGGTCGGTGGTCTCCTGGCCGAAGGAGTACGGCGGGCGCGGCGCTTCGTGGCTGGAGTGGCTGATCTTCGAGGAGGAGTACTACGCGGCGGGCGCGCCCGGCCGGGTGAGCCAGAACGGCATCAACCTCCTCGCCCCCACCCTCTTCGAGCACGGCACCGACGAGCAGCGCGCCCGTGTCCTGCCGTCCATGGCGAGCGGCGAGGTGATCTGGGCCCAGGCCTGGTCGGAGCCGGAGGCGGGCTCCGACCTCGCCTCGCTGCGCTCCACCGCCGTCCGCACCGAGGGCGGCTGGCTGCTCAGCGGCCAGAAGACCTGGTCGTCGCGGGCCGCCTTCGCCGACCGTGCTTTCGGCCTGTTCCGCAGCGATCCGGACGCGGACCGGCCCCACCGCGGTCTGACGTATCTGATGTTCCCGCTGGACGCCGATGGTGTGACCGTACGGCCCATCGGCCGGCTCGATGGCAAGCCCGCCTTCGCCGAACTCTTCCTCGACGACGTCTTCGTCCCCGACGAGGACGTGATCGGCGAGCCCGGCCAGGGCTGGCGGGCCGCGATGAGCACGGCCGGCAACGAACGCGGACTGACACTGCGCAGTCCCGGCCGGTTCACGGCCGCCGCCGACCGGCTCACCGAGCTGTGGCGCTCGGCGGCCGAGCCGACGGACACCGCCCTGCGCGACCGGGTGGCCGACGCCGTCATCGCGGCCCGCGCCTACCGGCTGTTCGCGTACCAGAACGTCTCCCGGATCGCCGAGGGGGACTCGATCGGCGCGGAGTCCAGCCTGAACAAGGTCTTCTGGTCCGAACTGGACATCGCGCTGCACGAGACCGCCCTCGACCTGCTCGGGGCGCACGGCGAACTGTCCGACGCCGCCCCCGACGCCCCGGCGCACGGCGGCTGGGCCGAGGGCTACACCTTCTCCCTGGCCGGCCCGATCTACGCGGGCACCAACGAGATCCAGCGCGACATCATCGCCGAGCGGCTGCTCGGCCTGCCGAAGGGACGCCGGTGATGCGGTTCCTCCTGACCGACGAGCAGCGGGAGTTCGCCCGATCGCTGGACGCCATGCTCACGACGGCCGGCACCCCCGCCGTCGTACGGGCCTGGGCCGGCGGGGACACCGCGCCGGGACGCGCGCTGTGGTCGAGGCTGGCCGACGCGGGTGTCTTCGCCCTCGCCGTGCCGGAGCGGTACGACGGGGTCGGCCTCCTGCCGGTCGAACTGGCCGTCGCCTTCACCGAACTGGGCCGGCACGCGGTGCCGGGTCCGCTGGTGGAGACGGTGGCGGCGGCCGCGTTCCTGGACCGGCTCGACGACGGAGCGCCGGCGGCCGAGTGGCTCCCGGGCATCGCCTCCGGCAAGTCGGCCGTCTCCTTCGCCCGGCTCACCGCCGACGCTCCGTACGCGCTGGACGCCGCCACGGCGGACGGGGTGTTCGCCGTCGAGGGGGACACCGTCCGCCTCGCGGAGTCGACGGGTGAGGTGCAGCGGTCCGCCGACCCGGCCCGCCGGCTCGCCCGTCCGCTCGGCGGCGCCGTCCTCGCCCGGGGGCCCGCCGTGACCGCCGCCGCCCGACACGCGTCGCGCGTGGCCCGGCTGGCGACGGCCGCGCAGTCCCTCGGGCTGGGCCGCGCGCTGCTCGCGCGCACCGTGGAATACGTCGGACAGCGCACCCAGTTCGGTGTGGCGATCGGCTCCTTCCAGGCGGTCAAACACCGACTGGCCGACGTGCTGATCGCGCTGGAGTTCGCCCAGCCGCTGCTCCACTCCGCCGCTCTGGCCCTGGCCGCGGGCAGCCCGGACGCAGGCCGAGAGATCGCCGCGTCGAAGGTCGCGGCGGGACGGGCGGCCCACGGTGCGGCGCTCACCGCGCTGCATCTGCACGGAGCCCTCGGCTACACCGACGAATTCGACCTTTCCCTGTGGATCCGCAAGGCACGGCCCCTCCGTGACGCCTGGGGCACCCCCGCCGTGTGCCGGGCCCGCGTCCTGGCCGGACCGGGGACCGCACCCGCACCCACACCCACACCCGCGTCGGCGTCAACGTCGGCGTCCGCGCAAGAGGCGGCGGACGAGTGAGGCCGACCCAGGAGCAGGACGAACTTCGGTCAGCCGTCAGGTCGTTGCTCGCCCGTCATGAGGGCGCGAACGCCTGGCGCCCGCTGACCGAGCAGATCGGCGCCGCCGGCCTGTGCGTACCCGAGGAGTACGGGGGCGCCGGGTACGGAGCGGTCGAGGTGCACGTGGTGATGGCGGAACTGGGCCGGGTGCTGAGCCCCGTCCCGTATCTCGGCTCGGCCGTCGCGACCGTACACGCGCTGCTCGCCTCCGGGGACGACGCGGCCTGTGCGCGGCTGCTGCCGGACATCGCCGCCGGCACCGCCGTGGGAGCGCTGGCGTGGGCGGAGGACGGGACATGGGACCCCGCGGCGATACGGAGCACGGCCGCACCGGGCCCCGGCGGATCCTGGCGGATCCGCGGAGTCAAGCAGTACGTCCTCGACGGCGCCACCGCCGATGTCCTCCTGGTGGCCGCCCGCACCGATTCCGGGGTCTCCCTCTTCGAGGTGGCCGCGGACGATCCGGGGGTTCGCGCCGCCGCGTCCGTGACCATGGACGGGACACGGCCGCTGGCGCCGCTGACGTGCGAGGGGGCCGAGGGCCGGCTCGTCGGGACGGACGGTGACGGCGCCCGGGTGCTGTCCCACGTCCTGGATCTCGCCTGCACCGCGCTCGCCGCGGAGGTGACCGTCCTGACGGTGGGTCCGGAGGACGCGAAGGACGCGCTGCGCAAGGCGCTGTCGATGGGCGCGGACAAGGCGGTCCACGTCGAGGACGAGGACCTGCACGGCACCGACGCGATCGGTACCTCGCTGGTGCTGGCGAAGGCGGTCGAGAAGGCCGGCTACGACCTGGTGGTCTCCGGCATGGCCTCCACCGACGGCACGATGGGCGTGGTGCCGGCGCTGGTGGCGGAGCGCCTCGGCGTGCCGCAGGTGACGCTGCTGTCGGAGGTGTCGGTCGAGGACGGCGTCGTGAAGGGCCGCCGGGACGGTGACACGGCCTCGGAGCGGCTTGAGGCGTCGCTTCCGGCGGTCGTGTCGGTGACCGACCAGTCGGGCGAGGCGCGTTACCCGTCCTTCAAGGGGATCATGGCCGCGAAGAAGAAGCCGGTCGAGTCCTGGGACCTGTCCGACCTCGACATCGAGGCCGAGGAGGTCGGCCTGGAGGGCGCGTACACGGTGGTCGAGTCGGCCGCCCAGCGTCCGGCCCGCACGGCGGGCACGATCGTCAAGGACGAGGGCGAGGGCGGCAAGCAGCTCGCCGCCTTCCTCGCGGAGCGCAAATTCATCTGATGCAGCCTCGCGGGCCAGAAGTTCATCTGAGCCCGACTCGCTGACCGCCCCTCAACTTCGTTTCGCAGGAGAGCAATCCCATGGCTGAAGTCCTCGTCTACGTCGATCACGTGGACGGTGCCGTCCGCAAGCCCACCCTGGAGCTGCTGACGCTGGCCCGCCGCATCGGCGAGCCGGTCGCCGTCGCCCTCGGCGACGGCGCCGCCGGCACCGCCGCGGTGCTCGGTGAGCACGGCGCGGTGCGTGTGCTGACGTCTGAGGCGTCCGAGTACGCCGACTACCTGGTCGTGCCGAAGGTGGACGCGCTGCAGGCCGCCGTCGCGGCCGTCTCCCCGGCCGCCGTGCTGGTGCCGTCGTCCGCGGAGGGCAAGGAGATCGCCGCCCGTCTGGCGCTGCGCATCGGCTCCGGTGTCATCACCGACGCCGTCGACCTGGAGGCCGGCGAGGAGGGCCCGGTGGCCAACCAGTGCGGTGCGGCGAACGGCGCGGGACGCCCGGCCGCTTGACCTCGTCTGCCACAACTTCGTTTGTAAAAAGGCCAGTTCCCTTCGCAAGGCGGTCCCGTCCGGTCGTCGTCCGGTCGCTGTCCGGTCATCCGGGGTCAGTCCCGCAGACCCGCTCCGGGTGCGCGGCCGATGTGCGTACGGTCCGGCCATCGGAGCGGGACCGGGGCGAAGACCGGCCCGCCGCAGTCGACGGACGACAACGGACGACAAGGGGAGGCGCTGTGGCGAGTGTGGAAGTGTCGTTGAAGGAGATGATGGCCGGCATCGAGGGGGCGTTGGGGGCCGCGGTGGTCGACTACACCAGCGGGATGGCGCTCGGCACGCTGGGCGGCGGCAAGGACCTGGACCTGACGATCGCCGCGGCCGGCAACACGGACGTCATCCGGGCCAAGGTGCGCACCATGGAGCAGTTGGGCCTGGCCAGCAGGATCGAGGACATCCTGATCACGCTGGAGGGCCAGTACCACCTCATCCGCCTGGTGTCCGGCCGCAACGGCAACGGGCTGTTCCTCTATCTGGTCCTGGACAAGGCCCGTTCGAACCTGGCGATGGCGCGCCACCAGCTGACGCGGGTGGAGGAACAGCTCGAGATCTAGGCCGTCCACCCGGGACCGGGGCTTCGCACGCCCCTGATGTGAAAATTTCTTCAAGTCACCACATCAGCATGATTCCAATGTGCGGTTGCGCGCGGGCCGGGGCGATAAGGATCAGCATCCCGGGGTGCCGCCCCGCGGCGGACACCCCGGGACATCGCCGCGCCGCGGCCGTCCCGTCCGGTACCACCCGATCCTGCTGGGAGCGAGCACCCATGCACGTCCCCCTCTACCAGGCCAAGGCCGACTTCTTCCGCATGCTCGGCCACCCCGTCCGCATCCGGGTGCTGGAGCTGCTCCAGCACGGTCCGGTGGCCGTGCGGGACCTGCTCGCCGACATCGACATCGAGCCGTCCAGCCTCTCGCAGCAGCTGGCCGTCCTGCGGCGGTCCGGCATCGTCGTCTCCGTACGGGACGGCTCCACCGTCCGCTACGCGCTGGCCGGTGGTGACGTCGCCGAGTTGCTGCGCGCGGCGCGGCGCATCCTCACCGAGCTGCTGGCCGGGCAGAACCAGCTCCTCGCCGAGCTCCGCCAGGCCGACACCCCGACCGTCGCTCCGCCGTTTCCGCAGCCGCGGCCGCCGTTGAAAGCACGGTGAGCGCGTCCCGCGGTGAGCCGGGCGGCCGGATTCCGCCGACGTGGCCCGCCGCCGGAGCGCGAGCGGTACGGCCGCCACCGCCGGTGCCGCCGTCCGTGCCGTGGCCGTCCGTGCCGTGGCCGGCGCGCCGGGCCTGAGCCGGGACAGGCCAGCGGACGATGTGCGCGGAGGGGTGTTGGTCTCGGCGACGCCACGTCGGAAGCACGCGGCACGCCTGACGCATCAGTGCGCCGGCGCGCGTGGCCGGATCGTTTCCGTCGGCCGCGGAACCGGCCACGGGCTGGGTATCCCTGCACTCGGGGCGGCCGGCACGGGCCGGAGCGGGCGGCGCGTCGGGGGGAGTCGGCACTGTGGCACGCCAGACGTGGACTCCCGGACCCCGCGAGTCGCGTCGTGCCCGCAGACGACGCGCCGTACGGCTGCTGCGCGATCAGGGACGCTACGGGCCCAGGCTGCGGGAGGTGCTGCCGCCGCTCGCGGGGCTGGTGGCGGCGGTGTGCGCGGTGGTCGCGGCGCTGGCCGCGGGGTACCGCGCCGCGGGAGTCGCCGTCCCGGTCGGAGGTGTGGTGGTCCTCGGCCTCGCCGTCACGGTCGCCGTCCGGCGCCGGTCACCGGCCGCGCGCCGTCGGCTCGGCTACTACACCCCGGACGAGCTGCTCGAACTCGGCACCCAGGAACTGGCGTTGGCCGTGGCGCGCATGTTGCGGCGGGACGGCTGGCGGGTGCGGCTGCTGCCGGCGCCCGACCGTCCGCGGCTGTGCGCCCGGGACCGGGACGGCCGCCGGCTGGAGGTGGCCTTCCGCCCGGTGGCCGAGCCGCTGCCCGACGAGGACCTGCCGCATCGCCACCCGCACCGCGGCGCCGAGGAGCCGTATCTCCGGCTGGTCGTGCACCGCGGCACCTTCGCCGACCGCGACGTGCGGTGGGCACGGCGTCAGGGCAAGACCTGCCTCGTCGACGGCATCGCCCTGCGTCGCTGGGGACAGGGCGCCCGCCTGACGGACCTGGTCCGCGGCGGCGGCTGACCATGCGACGCGACGGCGGCTGACCACGCGCCGCGGCAGCGCGCCGGCGCGGCCGGCCCGTGCGGCCGACCGCGGCGGGAACACATGCGGCGCGTCAGATCCGCCCGCCGGTCAGGCGCGTGATCGGACCGTGCGCGCACCGGCCCGCACGCCGGCCCACCGCGTACGACGTGGCGCTCAGCGCCGTCAGACCCGCGCCCACACCCGCCGCGACGAGCTTGCGCTGCGAGATCACCGTCCAGGCCGTCCTGGCGAGCACGGCGGCCTGTCCCGATGCGGCGACGACGGCCTGCCGTCCCGCGTCGACGCTCTTGGCCGCGGTCTGCACGGCCTGGCCGGCCGTCCCGGCCGTGCGCTCGGCCGTGTCCTTCGCCGTGTTCTTCGCCTTCGACGCCGTGTCAGCACTTGTCGCGGCGGCCTTGTCCGCCGCCTTCGACGCGGGGGCGGTCGCCTTCCCGGCGGCCCGCCGGGCCTTGCCGGCCGTGCTCCGTGCCGCTGCGGAATCTCGACTCGGGTTGCTGTTCGATTCACTCATGAACATCGCGTTGCCGCTCAGACCGACGGCAAACCCGCCCCCGCCCGGGGCACGTTCGGCGGAGCCGCCCGGTCTCCGGCGGCAGCGGGGCGCACCACTCTTCCCCACCCTCGCACTAGGGTGGCCGCATGCTCGAGGTGGAGGTGGTTCAGCTGCTCGTCTCTCCGGCGCACCGGCTGGCCGGGCGGCCCGCCGACGGGCCTTCGGACGGACCGGCGGACGAGCGGGTACGGCAGGTCGAGGTGCGCCGCGGTCTCGGGCTGGTCGGCGACCGTTACTTCGGCCGGCCCGCGCACCGCGACGCGGCCGTCACCCTGATGGCCGTGGAGAACCTGCCCCGGCACATCGCCGCCGAGGCCGACCTCCGGCACACCCGCCGCAACATCCTGCTCCGCGGCGTCGACATCGACGCCTTCGTCGGCCGCACGATCGAACTCGACTCCGGCGCCGGTCCGGTGACGTTCCTGGTCAACCGCCCGGCCCGGCCCTGCGCCTGGATGGACGTCATCATCGGTCCGGGCGCGCAGAAAGCCCTGCGCGGAAAGGGCGGGGTCCGGTGCACTCCCCTGTCCGACGGCGTGATCGCCCTCGGGCCGGCCGTCTTCCGGTGCGTCGACGCGCCCGCCGACAGCCGCGACGGCGCCGGGCGGTGAGTGCCGTACCCCCGGCGAGGCGCCCCGGGCGGTGAGCGACGCGCCCCGCGCGCCGGGCCGTCCCCGGGCCGGCGGATCACGGCTCGGAGGTCTCCGATTCCAGTGCGGCCCGGGTCGCCGCGCCGTAGAGGCCCGGCTCGTCCGCCAGGACGACACGGGTGAACTGGTAGCCGCGGACCGCGTTCTCGACCTCGGCGTCGAAGTCGCCGTCCGCGTCCCCTTGATAGAAACCCACCTGGCGCAGGCGCAGTTGGAGCTCGGTGACCTCCGCTCCCCGGTCGCCGAGGCGCAGCACGGGTGCCCCGCCGTCCGACTCGCCCGGCGCGGGAACGGGCGCGGTGGTTATGGCGGCGTCGGCCGGGGTCCGGGTCGGTTCGGCGGAACCGGTGGGGGTGGCGGTCGCGCTGTCGGTCGTCGTGGCGGTCGGCGAGGAGGACGCCGGGGCCACTGAAGACGGCGCGAAGGAGATCGTGGCGGAGGCGGGTCCGGACGACGGGGCGTCGCCCGTGGACGCGTCCGGCAGCGCCGCCCGCACACCGTCGGTGCCGGAGCCGTCCCGCGACGGGCCGGTGTAGAAGAAGAGTCCCCCGATGAGACCACCGGTCAGCAGAACCGCCCCGGCGGCTCCCGCTCCCATGACCAGGGTCGCGCGACGCCGACGCCGGGGGCCGGGGGTGCCGTCCGGCGTGAGCTGCGGGGCCGGGGCGTCCGGGAGCCGTGAGGACGGACCGTCCCCGGCGGCCGCCGGCGTCGCGGGCGCGGTGTCGGACGCCGCTGCGGAGCCGGTGGGTCGAGGATCCCCGGCCGCCTTCGCGGAGCCGGTCGGCTCATCCGGCGAGTCCGAGGCTTCCGATGCGTCGGAGGTCTCCGGAGCCTCCGGGGCATCCGGCATGTCCGGGGCATCCGGCGCGTCCGGGGCCTCGGCGGCGGCGCCGACCTCCACGAACGGCCGTATGCGCAGCGGGGAGAAGTCCTCCGCGACCGCCGCCTCCGCCGTACGCGTCTCACGGTGAGCGTCGGACGCGCGTCGGGCGCAGGTGCAGGCCGGCGTGCCGTCCGCGGCCCGGGGGGTCTCGCACTCCGGGCAGACGGGCCCCGTCGGTTCACTCACGCACGTTCCCTCTCGATTCGATCTTCAGATTTTAAACAGCTTTCCACCACGCGATCTCCACGACCGACGGACGCCGACGGACGCCGACGGACCGGGGAACGCGGCCATCGGGGCACGCGGCCGTCCGCCGCACGGGTGCCGTACCGCGTTGAGCCGGGCGGCGCGGGGTACCCGCCGGCCGTGACGGTGATCGGAACACACCGGTGACGAGCGGGTTCTCCGGGCACGGACCACCGGTCCGCCGGGCCGCGGCGGTCGGGGCCGTGCTGGTGACCGGGCGGCTGTCGACGGGCCGGCCGCGACTGCGGTGGGCCGCGGGCCTGCCCCGGGCCGCCCGGCAGACGGTCCTGGACTTCGGCGTCGTCACCGCGGTCCTGATCCGGAGCCTGGCGACCGGGCGGCGCGGGCCGGTGGGCCGGTTCGTACGGCGGGACGTACCGGACGCCGGGCGCGGCCCCGCCGCCGCGTGGCCGACGCTGCCGGCCACCTACTCGCCCAACGCCTACGTGCTCGACGTCGGCGCGCGCGGCACGCCACCTGATCCACGGTGACCTGGGGTCGACGGACACGTCCTGGTCGCGTACGGGCTGTCGTTCGTGCCCGGGATCGCCGACTGGTTCACCCAGGTGGCGCAGTCGGCGCAACGGCCGCGCCCCAACGCGGCGCACGTGCTGTCCGGACGCACGCCGGCGCCGCCTCCCGCCCCGGCGCCCTACCGGCCGGGCGGCGCCGCCTGGCTCGGCGGCACGGCGGCGACCGTGGGAGCGGTGCTGCCGGCCGCCGCCTCGATGTGGTGGCAGACGACGTGGGCACCGCTGTGCAGGGCGCTGCTCGTGCCCGTCCGCACGGTCAAGGCGGTGCACGACGGCTCGATGGGCGACTACGCCCTGTGGTTCGTCACCGGGCTGGCGGCCCTGGGGGCGGGCTGGGGGCTGACGCTGCGCTGACGCACCGGCCGAGCCCGTGGGCCGAGCGCGCCACCGGCCGGTCCGATGCGCGACCGGCGGCGCACCTCCGGCCCGCACTCACGAGAACGCCGGCCACCGACCGCTTCCGGGCGCCGAGCAGGGCCGTGTACGACGGCACGAACGTGGACGCCGAGACGTCTCCCGCGACCGGTCCGGACCGGGTCCTCGACGCGGTGGCCGCCGGACCCGCCCGGCCGCCGGCGTGACGCTCAGCCCGTTCGGGCGCCGCGTGAGCCCGGCGCCGGGTGCTCCGGGAGAGCGATGAAAGCGCCCGCACGCCGTATCGCACGAGGTCGCGGCGGCCGTCGCGAGCTGTTCCGCCGTCATATTACTGAACCGTAACCTACCGAGGGCTACCCCGGGTAACGCAGTCGCGGTTACCGTCCTGACACTTCGTCTAAGAACGGTGCGGGACGGCGGCCGGCCGCGGTCCGGTACCGCAGGCCCCTGTCCCAAGGGCCGTCACCGCCCGAGCCGCAGCCGAAGGCTCAGCCTCCCCACAGCCCCGGAGATCCGCCATGCCCGTTTCCGCCCGCCTGCTGGCCACGGCCGTCACGACCGCCGCCTGTCTGGGTGCCGCGGCCCTGCCCGCCGCCGCTGCCCCGCAGTCCGACGCCGTGGTCTCGCGCGGCGTCACCATCCCGGACTTCTACACCCCGCCCGCGGACCTGCCCGCCGCGAACGGCACGGTGATCCGCAGCGAACCGCTTCCCCTGGCGCTGAGCCTGCCGGGCCTCGACGGACCGCTGCCCGGCACCGCCACCCGCCTGATGTACAGGTCGACCGATTCTGGCGGTGGTCCGGTGGCGGTCACCGGCGCCTACATCGAACCGTCCGCCGCCTGGAACGGCAGCGGGGCCCGGCCCCTGGTCGCCGTGGCCCCCGGCACCATGGGACAGGGCGACCAGTGCGCCGCGTCCCTCGGCCTGGAGCACCCCCTGCTGGTCAACGGCCAGACGCTGTCGGTCGGTTACGAGGACCTGGCGATCTACCGCCTGCTGGCCCGGGGCATCGCCGTGGTCGTCACCGACTACGCGGGGCTCGGCGCCACGGACCGGCTGCACACCTACGTCAACCGCGTGGACGAGGGGCATGCCGTCCTCGACGCCGTCCGCGCCGCGCGGTCCCTGAGCGGCACCTCGGTCACCTCCGCCTCGCGGGTGGCCCTGTTCGGCTACAGCCAGGGCGGCGGCGCTACCGCGGCGGCCGCCGAACTGCAGCCCTCCTACGCGCCCGACGTCGCCCTCGCCGGCACCTCCGCGGGCGCCCCGCCCGCGAACCTGATCGAGGTCACCAAGGGCATCGACGGCAGCGAGCTGACCGGCGCCCTGGGCTGGTCGGTCAACGGTTTCCTGCAGTCCGACCCGGCGCTGGAGCAGGTCGCCGGCGCCCACCTGAACACGGCGGGCAAGGCGGCGCTGAAGGACCTGTCGACCATGTGCGTGGGCGACGCGCTGCTGTCCTACGGCTATGCGCGCAGCACCAAGTGGACCACCGACGGACGCTCCCTCAGCGACGTCATCGACGCGGAGCCGATGCTGAAGGCGTTCCTGAACGAGCAGCGCATCGGCACCATGAAGCCCGCCTCCCCCGTGCGGGTGGCCACCGGCACCAGCGACAACCTCGTACCCCACGCCCAGGCGCGACGGCTCGCGGTCGACTGGTGCGCCAAGGGCGCCGACGTGACCTACAAGCCCGTCGTCCTGCCCAGCCTGGGCAGCGCCCTCATCAACCACTTCACGCCGCTGCTCACCGACCAGGGCGACGCCATCTCCTGGCTGACCGACCGGCTCAACGGCAAGCCCGCCACCTCCAACTGCGCGAGCCTGCCCCTCCAGCCCTGACCGGGCCAGGGCGGCAGCGGGCGGGTGGGGGCGCGGCGACCGGCCGTCAGCCCCCGCCCGCGTGCTCGTGACCGGGAGGCGTCCCGGGCGAGGTGCGGCGCCGGCCGACGTCGCGGTCGAGCCACCAGTCGCGGACCGCCAGGACCAGCGCGCCCAGGGCCGGCAGCACGCCGAGTCCGACGGCGGCCGCCACGGCGGACCGGTAGTCGTGGTGACCGGCGATGAGCACCATGTAGAACACCCCGGGCAGCGCCGCCGTACCGACGGCGCCGCCCAGTCGCTGCCCCGTCTGCAGCGCGCCGCCGGCCGCTCCGGCCATCCGCACCGGCACGTCCCGCAGCGTCATGGTGACGTTCGGCGAGATGACGCAGCCGCTGCCCACACCGCCGAGGAGCAGCGCGGGCAGGGCGAGCCACACCATGCTGCCGGCGGGCGCCCAGCGCAGCACGGCCGCGGTCGTGCCCAGGCCGAGCGCCACGCCGGCCAGCCCGCAGACGGTCAGCAGCCGGCCCAGTCGCTCCACCAGCCGGCCGGCCGCCGCGGCGGCGACGGCCGACCCGAGGGCGAACGGCGTCACCGCGAGCCCGGAGCGCAGCGGCGAGTAGCCCAGGCCGTTCTGCAGGAACAGGGCGAAGACCAGCCACACGCCGCTGAAGCCCACGAAGTACAGGGTGGCGATGGCGGCCCCGGCGGCGTATCCGCGCGTGGCGGTGACCAGAGCGGGATGCAGCAGCGGCCGGCCGCCGCGGCCCGCGACCCGCCGCTCCCACCGGGCGAAGACCACCAGCAGGGCCAGGCCCACCGCGAACAGCCACCACAGCCGCCGCACGCCGCCGGACTCGGCCAGCACGAGCGGCAGCATCAGCGCCAGCACCCCGCAGCCCAGCAGCGCGACGCCGCCCAGGTCGAGGCTCTCGCGGCGGCCCGTGGCCGTCCTGGGCAGCAGCCTGATTCCCAGCACGAGCGCGACCACACCGACCGGCACGTTGACGTAGAAGATCCAGCGCCAGCCGTCGGGTCCGGCGGCCAGCTTCAGGATCAGACCGCCCACCACCGGGCCGACGGCGCCGGAGACGCCCACCGTCGCGCCGAACAGGCCGAAGGCGCGGCCCCGTTCGGCTCCCCGGAACATCTGCTGGATGAGGGCGGAGTTCTGCGGGGCGAGGCAGCCCGCGGCGACGCCCTGGGCCAGGCGGGCCACGACGAGCAGCGTGATGGTGGGGGCGGCTCCCGCGATCGCGCTGCACACCACGAAGGCCGTCAGCGCCAGCAGGAAGATGCGGCGCCTGCCGACCGCGTCGCCGATACGGCCGGCCGTCACCAGCACCAGTGCGAAGGTGAGGGCGTAGCCGGAGACGACCCACTGGATGGCGGGCGCCGTGGTGTGCAGGTCGCGTTGCATGGACGGCAGCGCCACCGCGACGATCGTCACGTCGAGCAGGCTCATGAACCCGGCCACCAGGGTGACCCACAGGGCCCGCCACCGCCTGGGGTCGTTGCCGCCGTCCGCCTCGGCCGGCCTCTGCCGGTCCGCGCCCGCCCGTGTTCCGAAGTGCACCGGATCTCCAGTCTCCGCCCGACTCCACCCGTCCCCGCCGGGCACGCCCGCCGCGTTCCGCGTTCGCCGCGTCCCCCGGTACGGGTTACCACCGCACGGCATCCCGCACGCCGGACGGCGGATCGGTGATCCGGCGTACGCCCTCGTGCCGCCGTGAGCCTTGTATGCGCCGCCGCTCCGGAGGGAAGAATGCGCCGTGCCGAAGGTCACGGCGGCCGGTGCGGCCGCCCGCCCCGGCACCAGGTCCCTCCAGAAAGAGGTCGGCTCCCGTGCTGCTACGTCTGCCCGAGTCCGTGCCCGAGGCGCAGGAGTGCATGGCCGCGGGGGCGGTGCCTGTCGGAGGGGCGACCCTCGTGTGGGCCGTCTGGCAGCGCGACGGCTTCCCCGAGCAGGCGATGTCGCTGCGCAACCTGCCGGAGGCCAACGTGATCGCCCACGACAGGCTGGGCGCCGCCGTGGTGCTGAACCGCGTCGACGACCGCGTGCCGGAGGTGCTCAGGCGGGCGGCCGCCACGGTGGGCACCGGGGCGGTGCGGCGGACGGCCACCGTCGGCGGCAACCTCGTCGGCAGCACGCTGCGCTGCCTGTTGCCCGCGGCCCTCGTCCTGGACGCCCGGGCTACGGTGCTGGAGCGGGACCGCACGCACGAGAGCGCGCTCGCCGAGGTGGTGGCCAAGCAGCCGCTGCTGCTCGGCATCCGGTGGCGCGAGCCGGTCGCCAGCAGCTACCGCAAGTCGGCCGCCGAGCCGGGCGGGCCGCCGCCCCTGGTCGTCGCCGCCGCGATGCACGACGAGGGCGGCGGACGCCGTCGCCTGCGGGTCGCCGTCCGCGACGGCTACGACGTGCTCAGCGGCAGCGTCCCCTGCGACGGCGACCCCGGGCAGGCGGTCCGGACCCTGGACGAGGGAACCATCGGGACGCTGCACCCGGAGGCCCGGGATGTGGTCGCCGACCAGGTCACCGACCTGCTGACCCGGACGACCGACACCTGATCCCGGCCGGCAGGGCCGGCCCCGCCCGAGGGGGCGTTGCCTGGGGGCAGCGGCGGTGGCCGCGGTCATGTCTTCCGTTTGGCGGGGAAGCGGGCGGGGCCGCCGTCCAGGGTGACCTTCAGGGCCGTGGACGTGACGTCCAGCGCCGTGGCCTTCAGGCCGAGGGGGTAGTCGGCGTCGGCGCGGCCGGCCAGGTTGCTCTCGATCCGGTCGACGAGCCGGGCGGGTGCGGGACTGCCGAGGACCTCGGCGTCCTCCAGGCTCAGGGCCAGGCGCCCGTCCTCGAGGCTGGGCCGCAGCGTGGCCCGACCGAGCCCGCCCCTGAGTTCGAGGGTGATGGTGTCGGCCCCGGCGTCCAGGTGCACGGCGGTGATCGGCAGCCGCTTGCCGCGCGCGCCGGCCATGCTCTGCAGGGACTCCGCGGGGATCTCGACGTTCGCGTGGGTGCGGGCGACCGTGCCGGAGCGGCTGCCGGTCAGCCGGATGTCGTCCAGGCGGGCGCGGACGGACACGTCGGAGATGCGGCCGAGGGTGGCGTGGTCGCCGCTGATCGTCACGGAGTCGAGGTGCCGGTCGAGCAGGGCGAGCAGGGCGGGGCCGCCGTCGATGTCGACGTCGCTGCCGTCGCCGAGCAGGCGCCCGGCCGCGGCCGTGAGGCGACTGTGCAGCAGGGTACGGGCGGCGGCCTCGGCGACGCCGGCGACGAGCAGTACGACGGCGAGGACCACGGCGATGACGGACGCGGCGCGGTGCCGCCGGAACAGGGACCGGATCACCGCTGCTCCTCCGGGGCGCTCGTGACGGCCGGGCCCGGCACGGTGCCGGGGGCGTCGGGCGGTGGCGCGGAACCCTCCGGGTCGAGGTGGGGCAGGACCCGGTCCAGTCCGCGCGGCAGCCACCAGTTGGCGCGGCCCAGCAGGTACATCGTGGCGGGCACCAGGACCAGCCGGACGAGGGTGGCGTCGATGACGACGCTGACGCCGAGACCGAGGGCCAGCATCTTGATCACCACGTTGGCGGACAGCAGGAAGGCCAGGAAGACGCTGGTCATGATGAGGGCGGCGCAGGTGATGACGCGGGCCGTGCCGGCCAGGCCGGTGGCGACGCTGAGGTGGTTGTCCCTGGTGTGCAGCCAGGACTCGCGGATGCGGGAGAGCAGGAAGACCTCGTAGTCCATGGACAGCCCGAAGACGATGGCGAACATCATCATCGGCACGTACGACTCGACCGGTACGGGTTCGTCGACGCCGAGCAGTGAGCCGCCCCAGCCCCACTGGAAGACCGCGACGACGACACCGTAGGCGGCGCCGATCGACAACAGGTTGAGCACGGCCGCCTTCAGGGCGACGAGGAGGCTGCGGAAGACGACGAGCAGCAGCAGGAAGGCCGCCGCGACGACGACCGCGATGATGACCGGCAGCCGGTCCACCACGACGTCCCGGAAGGTCAGCTGGGCGGCCGTGTGGCCGGTGACGTAGCCGTCCGCGCCGTGACGTTCCAGCACGTCGGGGAGGGTGTCGTCCTCCAGGCGGTGCATCAGGTCGGAGGTGGCCTGGTCCTGGGGCCCGCTGTCGGGGGTGACGGTGGCCGTCAGCAGCGCCCGGTCGTCGGTGACGGCGGGCTGCGACACCGCCGCGACGCCGGGGGTGGCCGCGAGCGCGTCGTGCAGGGACGCGGACAGCTGCCGCGCCTGCGCGGTGGTGGTGGCGGGCGCGAGGGCGGCGACGACGGTGAACTGGCCGTTGGCGCCCGGACCGAAGGCGTCGGAGACGAGGTCGTAGGCCCGGCGGTCGGTGTAGCCGGCCGGGTCGGCGCCGTTGTCGACGTGGCCGAGCCGCATGACGGCCGTGGGGACGGCGAGCACACCCAGGACGAGCGTGCCGACGGCGAGGAACAGCCAGGGACGGCGGCCGACGGTGGCGGCCCAGCGGTGCCAGGTGTCGGTGGTGGCGTCCGGTTCGTCGACGGGGGGCCGTACCCGCCAGCGGTCGATACGGCGGCCCGCGAGGCCCAGCAGTGCGGGGGTCAGGGTGAGCGCGGCCACGGCGGCGACCAGCACGGTCAGGCCGGAGGCGATACCGAGGGTGCCGATGAACGCCACACCCGAGGCGTACAGGCCGCCCAGGGCGAGGGCGACCGTCGCGGCGGCCACGATCACGGCGCGGCCGCTGGTGGCCACCGCCCGGCTCGCCGCCTCCACCGGGTCGCCGGTGTCCCGCAGCAGCCGGCGATGGCGGGTGGTGAGGAACAGCGCGTAGTCGATGCCCACGCCCAGGCCCATCATCGTCGCCAGGGTGGGGGCCGCGGTGCCGAAGGTGAAGGCGGCGGCCAGCAGGCCGAGCAGCGACACACCGCCCAGGAGGCCGACGACGGCGGTCAGCAGCGGCAGTCCGGCCGCCGCCAGGCTGCCGAACCCGGCGAGCAGCACGACCACGGCGGTGCCCAGCCCGATCATCTCCGACAGCCGGTCCCCGCCCTTCGGACGCGCCAACTGGCCCAACTGGCCGCCGTATTCGACGTCGACGCGGTCGGCGCGCAGGCCGCTCACCGCGTCGTCCACCCGGTCGAGGTAGGACGTGCCGAACTTGGCCGGGTTGTCCGTGAAGCGGACCGTGACGATGCCGGTGGCGCCGTCCGCGGAGACCGCGCCCGGCGTGCTCAGCGGGTTGGTCACCGAGGTCACGTCCGGCAGTTCGGCGAGAGCGCCGACCGCCCCGGCGACGCCGTCCGCGTGGGCGTCGAGCCGTCCGGTGCCGGTGTGCAGGACGACCTGGGAGGCATTGCCGCGCACCTGCTTGGACCCATGGGCGTCGAGCAGGTCGGCGCCGGTCTGCACGGAGGTGCCGGGCAGCGAGAAGTCGTCCTCGAAGGTGCCGCCCCGGACGCGGTCGGCGGCGAACACGGCCACCAGCACCAGCAGCCAGGCGCCGAGCACCCACCAGGGCCGCCGGGCGCAGCCGCGACCGAGCCGAGCCAGCCGACCGGCGGCGACGGGCGGGCGGGGGCCGGGGCCGGGGCGGTCGTCGGAGGGGGGCGTTTCGGGTGTTTCCGGTGTTTCCGGTGAGGTCACTGGTGTCGTCTCTGGTGTTTCCGGAACGTGGTTCATGCACTCGTTCCTGGTCGGGCCCTGGCGGGCTAAGTGGGTGGGACGGGACCGGTCGGCGCCCTCGCCGCGAGGGCGCCTCCGGGCCGCCGCGTTCAGGAGCGCCGGTCGTTCAGGGGCGCCGCGTCAGGACTGCCGCGTTCAGGGCTGCCGCCAGAAGCGGCGGTGGCGTTCGGCCCAGCGCCGCGCGCGGTCGCCGTAGCCGCCGTCGAGCGCCTTGTCGCGGATCGACAGCAGCCGCACACGCCACTGCTCGCCCGGCAGCCCGCGCAACTCGGCCAGGTCCTCGCGGAGTTGCTTAGGCAGCGCCTGCCGACGGTGCTGTGCCCGCTCGGCACGGTTCCGCACGAGCGTGCCGTAGTCGCCGTCGAGGGCGTCCCGCCTGATCCGGGCCGCCGCCTGCGCGCGCCGGCGCGGCTCCATACCGCGCAACGCCCGCAGGTCGTGCCGCAGTTCGGCCGGCAGGCCGGTCCCCGGCCGGACTGCCGGCCGCGGCTCGTCGCCGGTGCGGACGACGGCGTCGGCGAGCCCGACGGCCGGCGTGACCGCGACCGCGGAGGCGGCGCCGGTCGACGCGGACGACATGGACGCCGCCGACCACGTGAGCCCGGACAGCACGGTGACGCCGGCGACGGCCAGTGCGGTGGTGCGGGCGCGGTGTCCCGCCGTGGTGCGGATGCGGTTCACGATCTCTCCTCGCCGATGTCGCTCGATCTTGGTCCCAGCGTGTCGGAGGGGTGCGAGCGGAAGGTTCGGCGAATGTTCGGGCTGTGTAAGGCGCCGGCCGCCCGGGCGGCCCGGCGGTCGGCGGCTGGCTAGCATCGGGGCCGGGCCCCGGCCGCGGGGGCGAGGAGAGAGGCACATGCCGGAGAACAAGGGGCTCGTCCTGGTGGTCGAGGACGAGGGGAACATCGCCGACCTGCAGCGGCGCTATCTGAGCCGTGAGGGCTACGGCGTCCACGTCGAGGCCGACGGTGAGGGGGCGCTGGCCGCCGCCCGCCGGCTGCGCCCGGTGGCGATCGTGCTGGACATCGCCCTGCCCGGCATGGACGGCATGGAGGTGTGCCGTCGGCTGCGCGAGGCGGGCGACTGGACCCCAGTGGTGTTCGTGACCGCCCGGGACGAGGTGACCGACCGCATCCTCGGCCTGGAGATCGGCGCCGACGACTACCTGACCAAGCCGTTCTCCCCGCAGGAACTGGTCGCCCGGGTCAAGAGCCTGCTGCGGCGGGCGGCGGGCCCGCAGCGCGACCCGGTGTGCCGGCTGGGGCGGCTCACGCTGGACGCCGGCCGCCGCACCCTGCGCGTCGACGACCGGGCGGTGGAGCTGACGACCACCGAGTTCAACCTGCTGGCCTTCCTCATGCTCCACCCCGAACAGGTCTTCAGCCGCGAGCAGTTGCTCGCCCAGGTCTGGGGCTACGCCGGATACCGGGACACCCGCGTGATGGACGTCTACGTCTCCCAGCTGCGTGCCAAGCTCGGTGACGCCAGCCCCATCCGCACCGTCCGCGGGGTCGGCTACAGCGTCACCGGCGACCGCCCGTGACCCGGGTGCGCCGCCGCGGCTCCCTGGCCGGCGGCATCGTCCTGCTCACCACCGCGGTGGCCGCCGTGGCCGTCGTGGTGACCGGGCTGTTCGCCTGGCGGATCATCCGCACGACCGCGGAGGCGCAGGAACGCGATCAGCTCTCCCGGCAGGCGGAGGTGCTCGCCCGCACCCCGCCGCTGGCCACCTGGATGCTCGACCGGCAGCAGCGGATCGCCGGCGGTGAGGACATCCGGCTCGCCCTCGTGCGCCCCAACGGCGCGGTGGACGGACCCGCGGCGGCCGTCGTCGACGCCGGCCGGCGAGGGGCCCTGCTCGCGGGCCGCTCCGTGTCCGCCACCGCCGGTGTCGACGGGCAGGAGGTGCTGGTGGAGGGCGCGCCAACCCCCGCGGGCGGCGGGCTGGTGCTCACACAGCCGATGAGCGCCGTCGACGAGGCCACCGACCGAATCCGCGGCAGCCTCGTCCTGCCGCTGGTGCTCGGCCTGACCGGTGCGGCGCTGGCCGGCGCGCTGCTCGGCCGGCGCCTGGCCCGTCCGCTGGTGTCCGCCGCGCGCACGGCGCACCGGCTGTCCGACGGGGCGCGTGGGCTGACGGTGTCCGCGGAGGGCCCCGCCGAGCTGGCGGAGCTCGTCGGCGCCCTGAACACCCTGGACGCCGCCCTCGCCCGCAGCGAGAGCCGGCAGCGGGAGTTCCTCCTGTCCGTCTCCCACGAGATCCGCACCCCGCTGACCACCGCACGCGGCTACGCCGAGGCCCTCGCCGACGAGGTGATCACCGGGGACGAGGTGCCGGAGGCCGGCCGGGTGCTGCGCACCGAGATCGAGCGTCTGGAACGGTTCGTCGGCGACCTGCTCGCCCTGGCGCGCCTCGAAGCCGACGACTTCCGGCTGGACGTCGACGAGGTCGATCTGGACGTGCTGGTGGGGGAGGCCGCGGCCGCCTGGTCGGTGCGCTGCGCCCGGCACGACGTCGACTTCCGTGTGGAACGCCCCGGCCGGCCGCTGGTCCTCGCCACCGACGGCTTCCGGGTACGCCAGCTCGTCGACGGCCTCGCCGAGAACGCGCTGCGGGTCACACCCGCCGGGAAGCCGCTGGTCCTGGCTCTCGCCCCGGAGGGCGACGGCGCCCGGATCCAGCTGCGCGACGGCGGTCCCGGACTCACCGACGACGATGTCGCGATCGCCTTCGAACGCGGCGCGCTCACCGCACGGTACCGGGGCGTCCGGGCGGTCGGCAGCGGCCTCGGCCTGGCCATCGCACACCGCCTGACGACCCGGCTCGGCGGCACCATCGGCGCCGAGGGGCGCGCGCCCGAGGGCGGCGCCTGCTTCACCGTCCGCCTGCCGCCGCGGCCGCCTGTGTGAACCGTCCGGGCTCCACAGTCGTAGGCCGGTGATCCTCGGGTACCCAGCTCCTCGTGCACGATCCGCACGGCGGCGCCGGGGCCCGGCCCCGCCGTCGACCAGCGACAACGAAAGGCACAGTGGTGAGCACAGTCAAGGAAACCGTGGAAGTCGAGGTCCCCGTTCACACCGCCTACAACCAGTGGACCCAGTTCGAGGAATTCCCGCAGTTCATGGAAGGCGTCGAGGAGATCAGGCAGCTCGACGCCGGCCACAACCACTGGGTCACCAAGATCAGCGGCGTGCAGCGGGAGTTCGACACCGAGATCGTCGACCAGCTTCCCGACGAGCGGATCACGTGGCGCACGACGAGCGGTGACACCCACCAGAAGGGCACGGTGCGCTTCGAGCGCGTCGACGAGACGCACACCCGCGTGGAACTCGTGATGGACGTCGAACCCAGCGGGGCGGCGGAGAAGACCGCGGACATGCTGGGGGTCATCGACCGGCGCGTCAAGGGCGACATGCGGCGCTTCAAGGAGTTCATCGAGGGCCGCGGGAGCGAGTCCGGAGCCTGGCGCGGGCGCATCCGGCCCGGCGACGTCTAGACCTTGACGTGAGGACCGCGGCGAAGCGTCTCGGCCGGGGCACGGCGAAGGCGCTTCGCCGCTTCGCGCCCGCGCCCGGCAGCTCGCAGGCGGGTTCGCCCCCGGGGCCGGCGCCTCGCGGGCCGGCGCCTCAGGGGCTGTCGCCGTGCCAGTCGAAGCGGCGGCCGTCGTGGGGGCGCGGGACGTACAGGGCGCGGCCGCCGGGGCCGTAGCGGCCTATCTCGGTGTCGAGCGCGACACCGTGCCGCAGTTCGTGGTCGGGCCGGCCGGTGGTGTCCAGGAGCAGCCCGTCGAGCGGGCCGCCGACCAGTTCCGCGTAGGTGCGGCCGGGTCGCGGACCGGCGTCGTCGTGATCGGCGCCGTAGACCCGGCCGCGCATGAACTCCGTCTCGTCCATGTCCGCAGCTTCGCATCCGCCACTGACAACGGCCTCCCCGAGGCCGCGCGGAACCTCACCGCACGAAACCACGCTTCGAGCGGGCCAGCACGATCAATCCGGCGATCAGCAGGACGGTGCCGGCCGCGGCGGGCCACAGGGTCGTGCCCGTCTCGGCGAGTCCGCCGCCCTGGACCGCCTGCTGCTCCGCCTGGCCGGCCGCGACGGGCTCGTTCGGGGCCGCTGCCTGGGACTGCGCGGCGCCGCCGCCGTTCGGGACGCTGTCGTCACTCGTGGCGCTGCCGCCGTTCGTGACGCTGTTGTCGCCCGTCGCGCTGTTGTCGTCCGCCGCGTCGTCGTCGGTCGCGGCGGCGGTGCTCTGACGGGACGAGGACGTGGCGTAGACCCGGGGCGCCGTGGTGGTGGACCCCGCCGCCTTGCCGTCCCCGCCGCCGGCGGGCGACCGGGTGGCGGGAGCCTCCTGGGACGGCACTTCGGACGGCGCCTCGGACGGCTGCGCGGTGGGCGCGTCCGTGGTGGGCTGCTCCGTGGGCTGCTCCGTGGGCTGGTCGGTCGGCTGCTGGGTGGGCTCCTGGGTGGGCGCGTCCGTCGGCTGCTGGGCCGCTCCCCCGCCCGAGCCCGGGTCCGCGCCGCCGTCGGCCCCGGAACCGCACTGGCGGCCGCTGTTGACGCAGTCGGCGATCTCCTGGGCCAGTCCACCGGTCGTGATGCTGATGAAGTCGTCGTGGTCGGTGGCCGCCTTGTGCAACTGCTCCGGGAAGCCGTCCACCGCGTAGGCGTTCTTGACCTGGCCGTTCTCGACGGTCGGCGCCGGAACGTCGTACACCAGGCGCATCGTCAGCTGCGGGATCGCCTGGAAGCCGCCGGGGCAGTTGCCGCTCGCGTCGGCGAAGGCGACATGCGTGCGGTGGTTGGCGCTGTCGGTGTTGCGGCCGTCCCAGCAGCTCTGGAAGGCGAAGGAGCGCACCACCTTGCTGCCCTGCGGACAGATCGGGTACTGCTCGGTCAGCTGGACCTTGTCCTCGAAGCCGGTGCAGCTCCAGTGCGCGTTGGCGTTGGCCAGGCCGTTGGTGGTGGTCTTGGCGTCACCGGTGATGATGCGCAGGAACTGCGGCATCTCGACGACCTTGCCGGTGGGGCTGCCGACGTACTTGATCTCGGCTTCCTGTGCGGTCAGGATCCGGCCGACGTTGCCTTCCTTTCCGCCGCCGTCCTGGTTCTGGTCGAACTCCTGCGTGCCGTCCTGCAGCCGCAGCACCGGCCAGTAGTAGGACGACAGGTCGTCCTTGTTCTCGCAGCTGGTGCCGCCCTCCAGGAACGTGCCGTTGCTGGAGAAGGCGTTGATCTTCTGGTTGCCGACGTAGTCATGGGTGTGGTGCGCGCCGTTGGTCACGCCGGGCGCCACGATCACGTTGTCGGTGTTGTAGTTCTTGTTGGCGTTCACCCCGCACTTGGTGGTGAAGGAGCCGGTCGAGGCGTCCGCGGTGGTGCGCGGCGCGGCGGGGACGTTCGGCTGGACCTTGGTGATGTCCACGAAGTCCGCCGCGACCGGGCCGTTGCCGGCCTGGCCGCCGTTGCCCGCCTGTCCTCCGCCGTCGCCCTGCTGCCCCTGGCTCTGGTCCTGGCCTTGACCCTGGTCCTGTCCACCGGCCTGGGCGTCGGGGACGGCGAGCGTGCAGGCGGCCAGGGAGTCGAGACCGGCCGGGCGGTCGCCGACCCGGCCGATGGCGACGGCGATCCGCTCGATCGCCGCGGCCCGCTTCTCCTTCAGCGGGTTCATGATGGCGTTGTCGGCGAAGCCGCTGTCCTGCCGCTGATCCGGGGCGGTCGTCTGCAGCCGCTGGTAGGCCTCCGCGATCTGCTGGTCCAGCAGGGCCAGTTCCTTGTCGACGTCCGCCCGCGCCTGCTCCGGCACCTGCGTCAACTGGGCACCGACATCAGGGCAGTCGATGGTGCCGGCCATCGCGCTGCGGGTCTGGGCGGCGTCACCGCCGGAGCCGCCCTCGGTCGCCGAGGCGTAGACGTTCACCCCGACCAGCCCGCCTCCGCCCAGGATCAGCGCGAATGCCGCGAAGGTCGCGCGGCGTGGGCCTGTCGGGCGTCTGCGCGTACTGCGTCCCACGAGAACTCTCCTACGGATACGGATCATGGCGGTCAGGGCATGGCAATCCCTCGCCCCATACGGACCGCGGCGGCCGCGTGTTCAACCGCTTCACGAATTCATAGGAAGATCTCAGCCGCACCCGCTCCCCATGTGCCCTCGATTGCCGCCCCGGCTGCGGGGAACCCGGGGACGGCCGTACGCACTCACACGTCTGGAGAGCACCATGAGTCTGTTGCGCGTGGCCGGCCGTCCGATGCTCGCCTCCATGTTCGTCACCGCGGGTCTGAACTCCGTCCGTGCGCCCGAGGACGTGGCCCCGGTGGCCGAGCCCGTGGTCCGGCCGATCACCGAACGTGTGCCGGTGCTGCCCGACCGCACCGAGCAGCTGGTGCGCCTCGGCGGCGCCGTGCAGGTGGCGGCGGGTGTGCTGCTGGGCATCGGCCGGATGCCCCGGCTGGCCGCGCTGGCCATCGCCGGCACGCTGGTGCCCACCACCCTGGCGGGCCATCGTTTCTGGGAGGCGAGCGACCCCGCCGAGCGGACCCAGCAGCGCATCCACTTCCTGAAGAACCTGTCGATGCTGGGCGGTCTGCTGATCGCGGCCGACGACACCGCGGGCTCCCCGTCGCTGGTGTGGCGCGGCCGGCACGCCGTGCATGACGTGCGGCGCGACGCGCGGCTGGTGCGCCGGACCGCCCGTGCCGCCGCCCGTCCGGCCGCCACGGCCGGCGGCCTGCGGGCCAAGCTTCCGCACTGACGGGCAGCCGGGCACACACGCGGGCCGACGCGCCCGCGGGCCGCCCTGTCGGCGCACCCGCGTGCACGCGCCCGCGCTCCCGCGGTGGGGCGCACCGGCATCGGCCGGTGCGCCCCGTGACGTCAGGACACCACCGCCTGCGCGTACGGAACGAGCCGCACGGGACCGACCAGGCCGTAGTCCTGGCGGGCGGCCGTGCCGAACACGGACGGCTGGACGACCCGCAGCCGGTTGATGAGCGGGGTCGCCACTTCGATCTCGATGCTGTTGTCGCCGCCGCGCAGGTAGGGGCCGATGTCGACGACGGGGTGCAGTCGGTCGATCGCGGGCAGGGAGGTGCCGTTGACGGTGACCCGGACCGTGTCGGAGACCTGCCCGAGTTCGAGGACGGCCCCGTGGGACGCGGTCCAGTCGTCCGGCAGGGTGACCTCGGTGCGGTAGCGGCCGACGCCCGCGGAGTCGGCCAGTTCGGGGATCTTGGACCAGGGCGCGAGCGTGTTCAGGGTGAGGGTGCGACGGACGCGCTCGGTACGGGTCGCGTCGGAGCCGGGGTACCAGTCCTCGACCTCGAGTTCCCACGTGGCCGGGGTGATCGGGCCGGGCACGGACGGCAGGGTGGTGGTGACCGTGCTGCCGTCGGACAGACTGGTGGTGCGGGTGCCCTCCGCGCCGGCCCGCACGGTCAGTCCGTGGCCGGTGAACAGTACGTCGTCGGCGTCCGAGGCGACGGCGTGCGGGCGGTTGCCGTAGCGGTCGCCGAACAGTCCGGGCCGCCCCAGCGCGACGATCACCGTCTCCCCCGGCTGGAGCGTGACGCGCAGGGTGAAGTCGTCGCCGTCCTGGGTGTAGCGGGCGAGCCGCACCGCCCGGCCCGTCCAGGCGTCGAGGAGGTACGGCACCGTCGCCCCGCGGCGGCCGGTGGCGCGCAGGGTGACGTCGTGGGCGATCGCGGCCACCGCGGGCTTGACCGTCTCGGCGTGCTTGCCGTTGCACAGGTAGTAGAAGTCCGCGTCGTCGGTGGCCCGGTGGGCGTTGAGGAGCGTGGAGGAGTTGGCGTAGCGGACGTCGGGGGTGACGCCCAGCTTGGCGAGGGCGTCGCCGACGGCGGCCTTGTCGGTGACGCGGACGACGCCCGGCAGGGCGAGCAGCCGGGCCAGGAGCGCGCGCAGTTGGTCGGTCTCCCCGTCGTCGGGCACACCGGGGGTCAGGGCCTGGTCGAAGGCGCCGAACAGGACCATGGGCAGGCCCGCCTCGGCCAGCTTCAGCAGCTTGCGCGCGTCGGCGAGGGCGAGCGTCGGGGTGGAGCCGTAGAAGAAGTCGCCCTCGACGAACAGCGCCTTGTAGGCGGGCCCGTCGGGCGCCAGCCGGCCGTCGGAGACGGTGGCGCTGGGCAGGTCCAGCAGCGGGCCGCTGAGGAACTGGTGGGTCCAGCCGAGGGGGATGCCGGTGGCGGTGAACCAGGACGCGCCGATGCCGGTGGCCGTGTAGCCGGTCTGCCGGAAGATGGCGACGTCGGCGCGGGCGGTGCCGGTCTGCAGCACGCGGTGCACGCGGCCCAGGTAGCCGGAGATGTCCTCGACGTGACCCCAGGTGGGCTGCCGGGGGCCCCACGACTCGCCGTAGCCGGGGGCGCCGTTGTACGGGCTGAAGGCGGCGAATCCGGGCCAGCTCACCTGCGGGGCGGTGGCGTAGGAGAAGCCGTGCACGACGGTCTGGTTGACGCCCGCCGCGTACGCGCCGCCCATCGTCCGCAGGAAGCGGTCCCAGGTGGTGCTGTACGCCGTGCCGTTGTACGCGCCGGCCTCGCAGGACAGCACCGTGCGCCCGGCCATGTCGCGGCCGCCGGCCAGGCAGCGGTAGTCGTCGAGGTTCTTGAAGCCGAGCGACTCGCCCTCGGGGATGTCCAGGATCGCCGCCGAGGCGATGGCGTCGGTCTGCAGTCCGTAGGGCTGCGAGCGCAGGGCCATGTCCAGCGAGTGCGCCCAGGTCCGGAGGGCACGCAGGTGGTGGGTGTTGAACAGGCCGGAGACGGTCTCCCAGAAGTCGTGCCTGATCTGCCGGGTGAGCTGCGCCTCGAAGGCGAAGACCTGGTTGCTCTTGTCGAGGACTACAGCGGGCAGGTACGGCAGCAGGGAGCGTCCCGTGTGCTTCTCGAACGCGTCGGGCAACTGCGAGGTCCAGACGAGCCCTTCGGTCTCCAGTTCCACCGAGTCCTCGAAGAACGCGCCGCCGGCGGCCCTCAGCAGGACCTTCAGCGACGGCGTCAGCAGGGAGTCCCAGTAGTCGGTGACGGCGGCGGTGCCCGCGGGGCTGAAGTGGTCGACGGCGTAGGCGGCGGGCGAGGAGTGCGGGCCGGACTCGGGCTGCTGTCCGGAGCCCCGCTGCCAGTAGGAGATCAGCACCCAGTCGCCGTCCGCGGGCGCGGTCCAGGTGAGGGCGCCGCCGCTGACGGTGGCGGTCAGGTCGCGGACGCTGGCCAGGTCGAGGCCGGTCTCCTTGCGGGTGGAGTTCGCGGTGTTGACGCGGGCGGCCTGGACGGCGAGGAGCTGTCGGCGGGTGACGCCGGATGCGGCCGCGCGCACGGGCTCGGGAACCGGGCCCTGGTAGGTGGTTCCGCCGGGCACCGAGACACGGCCGTGGGCGAGTTCCTGGGCGGCGGCCGCGTCGTCGGGGGTGACGCCGGGTACGGCCACGGGCCAGCTCGGACCGAGGGTGAGGTCGACGGTGAGGCCACGTCTCGCGGCGCGGCGCAGGGCGGCCTCGACGCCGTCGAGCCAGGGCCTGCTGCCCCAGCCGTGGCGGGCGGTGTCCAGCACCGACTTGTCCTTGATGCTGTGGTGGACGGCGGCGATCTCGACGCCGCCGAAGCCGGCGTCCGCGATCTGGTCGATCTCGCGGGCGACCTCGTCGGGGTCGACGAGGCCGTCCGGCCACCACCAGCGGAACTTGGGGCGCACCGAGCGCGAGGGGTCGGCGAACCAGTCGGCGGTGGGAGCTGATCCGGCGCCGGCGGGGAGTGCGGTGACGGCGGCTGCGGCGGGCGCCGCGGCGCCGAGGGCGGCCACGGCGCCCGCGGCCAGCGAGGCGGCCAGGACCGCGCGCCGCGACATCCCGCCGCGCTGCGAGACGAGTTCATGCATGTGCGCCCCAAAGGGTGAGTCGTGCAAGGAGTTGAATCGTTTCAAGCTCCTGTAAACGCCGGAACGCTAAGCCCCGCGCCGAGCCAGGGTCAAGAGGTCGGCACCGGTCGGTCCGGCGGATCCACGGCGGGTTTCAGGGCTCGGATAGGGTGACCCCTCGACGAGGGGAGCGCGGACACATGCCGGGCAGGACGGGGAGCGCACGGCGCCGGTTGGTCAACGCGGCTTTGCTGGCAGGGGTGTTGACTGGTTGCTCGGAAGCGGCGCCGGACGACGCGAAGGCGACGGCTGACGCGTCCACGAAGGCGTCGGTGAACGCGTCGGCGGATTCGGAGGCGGCGGTCGCCGCCAGCGGCGGCAGCGTCGGCGCCGCCGGCTCGGCGTGCAGGCTCCCGGTCACCTTCGACATCGCCGAGGACTGGAAGGCCGAGGCCGTCGACGCGGAGGCCGCCACGGAGAAGGCCGGCGACTCCGGCTCCGGCCTCGGTGAGGAACTCGCCGACGCGCTGTTGCACCAGGGCCCGGTCACCGCCGCGTGCGAGGTGGACGCCAAGCCCGCCGGGCACATCGGCTACCTGCGGGTGTGGACCGGCGATCCGGGCGGCGGCGACGCGCGCGCCGTGCTCGAGGCGTTCGTGGCGGCCGAGGACGGCGCGAGCAAGGCGCAGTACCGCACGTTCCGCACGGGCGGCGGCCTCACCGGCGCCGAGGTGGAGTACCTGTACACCAGCGAGATCCTGGGCGAGACGAAGAGGGAACGCGCCCTCGCCGTCACGACGTCGAGCGGGCCGGTCGTCCTGCACCTCGGCGGGATGGACACCGAGGAGCACGAGGCGATGCTCCCGGCGTACGAACTCGCCAAGCGGACCCTGCGGGCCGGCTGAACGGGCCCGCCCCACAGGTCCGTGATCGGAGACGGAAACCGCTGCGCGGCGCCCCGGCGGAACCGGGGAGGTCCCGCGGGAGCACCGGGCACCCGGGCCGGTGACGCATGGCCCGCCCGTCGGCCGGCGACGGCCTCGGGACCGGTCAGCTCGCAGGTTCAGGTGTCGCGTATTCGCGGCCGAGCCCGGATGGGGCTCGCGCTGAGTGATCTGCGCGAGCTCGGCGGCACCCGGCAGTCTGCCGGTCGGCGATCGGCATGATGGGGCGGCGGCAAGTGTCAGGCGTCTCCAGAGGAGCGACCATGGCCTTCGAGACCGGACGCCGACAGCCGGCGAACAGGACCACGCGTCCCGTTCGGCGACTCCTCATCGGCCCGCCTTCCCGGACGCGGCACGGACCAGGCCGTCGAGCCACGCCTGGTGGCCGTTGAGCATCGGGTTCGGCCGTTCCTCGGCAAGCGCCGCGGCGGGCCGGCCGATCTGCGTCTCCTGGGTCAGGATCCGCACCCGGCCGCCGGACAGGTCTTCCACCAGCCAGGCGTGCAGCACATCGAGCTGCTCCTCGGGCGTGCCGTCCTGCTTCGCGGTCCAGGACAGGCGGCCGGGAACTCCCTGAGCGGGGGCCTGGAACTCGACGACGCGGGCGTCCAGGGGCGGGAAGCCGAAGGTGCCGAAGCCGAAGACGGTGTCCGTCCTGAGCTCGGGGCCGCCACCCTGCGGGAAGGAGATGTCGGCGACGTTGTCGTAGTACGACTCCCAGGTCGAGGTGTCGACGAGGTGATGCCACACCTGGGCGGCGGTCAGGCCTTGGACGATCACCTCGTTGGAGACGAAGTTGTCGCCGGTGCCGGGCAGGTACTTCTCGGGCCAGTTGATCGCGTTCTGCGTGGTCATGTGGGGGTCCTCTCGGATACGGGCGGGCTTCCGGACCGCGTCGTCGCGTCACGGGCATCATCACGGCCCGCTGCTGTGCCGCCATCCGGCGACTCTTCGAAGCTAGGCCTGGGATCCATCGGAGAGCCAATAGAGGAACCGATCGCTCCCATCGAAGCTCCGATGGCCATCGGAGCTACTCTGGTGGCCATGAAGCACGCGACGCCGGACAAGCCGAAGGCCGTCCCCGGCGGGGTGAGAATCGCCCCGCACGCGGATCTGAACCTGCTCCGCACGTTTCTGGCCGTCTACCGTGCCGGCTCGTTCACCGCCGCGGCGCCTCTGCTCGGGCTGTCGCAGCCGACCGTCACCGCCCAGATCCGCACACTGGAGCAGCAGACCGGGCATGTCCTGTTCACCCGGCTCCCGCGCGGAGCGGAACCCACTGCGATCGCCCACGAACTCGCCGCCCGGGCCGCGGGCCCCCTCGACGCCCTCGCCTCCCTGGAGAGCGACCCCCTGTCCGGCCGAGCCGGCCCCGTCCACCTCGCCGGCCCCTCCGAGCTGCTGTGCACCCGGGCGCTGCCCGCACTCGCCCCGCTCGTCACTGCGGGAGTACAGCTCCGCGTCGACACCGGCCTGACCGAACCGCTCGTCGAAGAGCTGCGGGCGGGCCGGCACGACCTGGTCATCGCCACCCGGCGGCCGAGGGGCCGCGCCCTGCCCTCCGCACCCCTGGCCGACGAGGAGTACATGCTCGTCGCGGCGCCACACTGGGCCACGCGGACGGAAGCCCTGGCGCCCGACGGCCTCTGCAGCGCGCTTGCGGACATCCCGCTCGTCACCTACGCGGAAGACCTGCCCATCGTGCGCCGCTACTGGCGCCTCGTCCTCGGCAGGCAGCTCACCGCCCAGGCCGCCGTCACCGTGCCCAACCTGTACGCCGTCCTCTCCGCGGTCGCCGCCGGCTCCGGCTACAGCGTCCTGCCCCGCTCCCTGTGCAAGGACCACCTCGCCGCCGGCACCCTGGCCCTCCTCCACGACCCCGACGAACCACCACTCAACACCCTCTTCCTCGTCCAGC
Source organism: Streptomyces sp. NPDC031340 (assembly GCF_055569945.1). Classification (NCBI taxonomy): domain Bacteria; kingdom Bacillati; phylum Actinomycetota; class Actinomycetes; order Kitasatosporales; family Streptomycetaceae; genus Streptomyces; species Streptomyces sp. NPDC031340. Next base: position 166,928 of record NZ_JBVIIE010000007.1, on the reverse strand, counting down.
GCCCCGGCGCCGAAGCCAACCCCGACGTCGTCCTCGTCCGCGACACCCTCCGCCACGCAGCCCTTACTTGGTAGGAGCGCGAGCTGCAAGCACGGCGACCGGCCGCCCGTCATCACCGACGACATGCTCCAGCGCTGACGGCTGTTCCGTTGTTCGCCGAGGCCGGGCGAGGCCACTGTCTCCTGGCGCGACCCGTTCACCCCGGGACCGGGCACCGGTCCCGGGGTGACACATCGGGTGGAGCGACCTGGGAAGCGGCCTCCTACGCGCGACCGGTGCCGCCCGTCGGGTCAGAGGCCGATGTCGGCCTGCGGCCCGGAGTACGTCTTGACCAGGTTGGGCACGTCGGCCGCCGCGTCAAGGGTGTACGAGTAGAAGTCGTGCGGGTCGAACGCCGAGCCGCTCGTCTGCTTCTTGCCCGAGCTGTTCACCACGATGCTGCCGCTCTGCTTGAGCTGGGCGGTGGTGTCCGGGTAGTACGGGTTGTTCACGTTGTCGAAGTAGCTGTTCTCCAGCACCATCTTGGTCGCACCACGCGAGTAGTTGCCGTAACTGCTGATGTTCTGCAGGTAGTTGTTGTACAGATGGGCGTAGGCGAGGTTGTCCGCGCTGGGGTTGCGCTGGGTGTTGTCGTGGAGCCAGTTGTGGTGGATCGTCATCCGCGCGGTGACGTTGCTGGTCCAGCCGATGCCGAACGTCTTGTTGTGGTTGCCCAGTTGGTTCCAGGACACCGTCACGTAGCTGGTGTCCTTGCGCGAGTCGATGTAGCCGTCGTTGATGTTGGTGAACTTGTTGTGGTCGATCCACACGTGGTCGGCGGTGTCCATCTGGATACCGTCGTAGTCGAACTGCTTGTCGTCCGGGTCGTCGGAGGCCACGGCGGTGTCCCCGATGGTGAGGTTCCGGATGATCACGTTGTGGACTCCCGAGCCGAGGAAGAACCCACCGTTCTTGATCCGGCCGTTGGTCCCGACCCCCACCAGGGTCTTGTTCGAGGTGACGGGGATCTCGTAGCCGTAGTTCGGCACGGTGATCGTGCCGTTGACCCTGATCACGTAGGCGGCGCCGGCGGTGGCGTACTTGATCAGGTCGGAGTAGGTGGTGACGGTGACCGTGGCGCCTGCGGCACCGCCGGTGGTGCCGCCGCCGGTGGAGGCGAACCCGTCGGGGGTGTTGGACCAGCTGCGAGCGGCGACCGACGTGGCGGCCTGCGAGGACTGCGTGGTGAGGCCGACGAGCATGCCGGGTACAGCGAGGGCGAGCGCCGCGAGTGCATAGCGCCGGTTTGCCTTGATTCCGGTCATGGTGGTGTCCCTTGTCCTTTCGGTGGGTGTGATGTCAGCTGGGTTGGTGTGATGTCCAGCCGGGTGGTGTGATGTCAGCCGACGGGGTTCCAGCCGTCGGAGCCCGCTAGGTACTTCTGCGGGGTGTAGTCGGCCGCGGTCGAGTCGCTCATCTGCGGCCGGTTCGCGTTGACCGTCGCGCCGGAGCCGGTGTTCCTGTATTCGAGGAACCGGGCGTTCTTCCAGCTGTTGCCGGACATGTCAGTCCACGGCTGGGAGGTCTTGACCGTGGCGCTCAGGTTCGACTCGCGGTACAGCACCTGCGCGGCGGCACGCCACGGCCGGCCCAGGTTGGTGTTGTTGTTCGCCGCCCCGGTGATCGTCGACTTGTAGAACAGGAAGCCGTAGGTCTTGTCAGCCGCGGTGCTCGCGGCGGTGAGCGTGCCGCCCGTCGAGCGCTTCTCGTAGATCGAGCAGTTGTTGAACACGATGGTGCCGCCGCCGAAGACGAAGTCGACGGTGCCCTCCACGTACGAGTTGACCATGTAGGCGCGGGTGGCGTCGTTGACCAGGAAGGTGTCCTGGTCGCCCAGCAGCCGCACATTGCTGAACACCGCGCGGTCGGCGTTGAGATGGAGCGCCACCGCCTGCTGGCCGCTGGTCACCGAACTCTCGTCGAAGTCGTTGGAGATGGTGAGGTCGGTGGCCACGAAGTCGTGTCCGTAGGCGAACACGGTCGCGCTGCCCGAGGTGCCGTACGCGCCCGCGTAGTGGTTGTTCACGATGACGGTCGAGCCGGCCGAGCTGCCCAGCCCCTGCAGGGTGATGTAGGGCTTGTTCGACGGAATCGTCACGATCTCCCGGTAGGTGCCCGGTTTGATCGTGATGACCCGGCGGGTCGTGTTGTTGGCCGGCACGGCGTCGACGGCCGCCTGCACGGTCCGGTAGGTGCCGGTGCCGTCGGAGGCCACCGTCGGCGTGCTCGTGGACCCGGCGACGAGGTCGAAGGCCCACTGCTTGTCGGTGTTGGCGGTACAGGTCTCCTGGATGACCGGCGGAACCTCGAGGCACCTGCCGCTCTTGGCGACCGCGAGCTGATACGTACTGCCGGCGACCGGGGCGGTCGCCGCCTGCGACGGCTGCGCGGCGACTCCGACGGCGCCTGCCGTCGCGGCGACCATGAAGGCCGCCACCAGCGCGTGCCGCAGTCTTCTCAATAGTCCTTCTGACACCTTGGCCTCCTGACCGAGGGCGGGGCGGGGGACGAGCGCGCCGTGGTGACCGGCACGATGGGAGCGCACGATGGGAGCGCTCCCACCCCTGTAGATGCTTCGACGGGCGGGTCGACAACAGAAACTTCCGAGAAATTCGCCGTTCATCTCACGGCGGCCGGGACGACCGCGCCCGGCCGGGTGCCGCCGCGACGGCCCCGGCCGGCGTTCCGGCAGGCCACGCGGCATGCGAGGCTGTCACCGGGCAGACACCCGACACCTCCAGGAGCACCCATGGCCCTCGACGTCGCCGCCATCCGCGCACAGGTACCCGCGCTGAAATCCGGTACGGCCCGCTTCGACGCGCCCGGCGGCACGCAGACACCGCAGCCGGTCATCGACGCGATCGTGGACGCGCTGTCCCGTCCGCTGGCCAACCGGGGGCACGTCACGGAGGGCGAGCGCAACGCGGAGGCCATCGTCGCGGCGTCCCGCGCCGCCCTCGCCGACCTGCTCGGCGCGCAACCGGACGGCATAGTCTTCGGCCGCAGCTCGACGCAGCTCGCCTACGACGTCTCCCGCACGCTCGCCAAGGACTGGGTGCCCGGCGACGAGGTGGTCGTGACCCGCCTCGACCACGACTCCAACATCCGGCCGTGGGTCCAGGCGGCGCGGGCGGCCGGCGCCACCGTCCGCTGGGCGGACTTCGACCCGGCCACCGGCGAACTCCACCCCGAGCACATCGAGACCGTGCTGTCGCCGCGCACCCGGCTGGTCGCCGTGACCGCGGCCTCCAACCTCATCGGCACCCGCCCCGACGTCCCCGCCCTCGCCGCCCTCGCGCACGGCGTCGGCGCGCTGCTGCACGTGGACGCCGTGCACTACGCCGCGCACGCGCCGGTCGACCTGACCGCGCTCGGCGCGGACACCCTGGTCTGCTCGCCGTACAAGTTCCTCGGCCCGCACCTCGGTGTCCTGGCGGCCGCGCCTGAACTGCTCGAGACGCTGCGCCCGGACAAGCTGCTGCCCTCCTCCGACGCCGTGCCCGAGCGTTTCGAACTGGGCACGCTGCCCTACGAGTTGCTGGCCGGGGCGCGCGCCGCGGTGGACTTCCTCGCCGATCTGGCGCCCCGGTCGTCCGGCACCCGCCGCGAACGCCTGCTCGCCGCGTTCGCGGAACTGGAGTCCCACGAGGAGGCCCTGCGCGAACGGATGGAGCGGGGTCTGGCCTCCCTCCCCGGCGTCACCGTGTACTCGCGCGCGGCGCTGCGCACCCCGACGCTGCTGTTCTCCCTGGACGGCCACGACTCCGCGCAGGTCGCGGCACACCTCGCGGCGCACGGCGTCGACGCCCCGGCCGGCTCGTTCTACGCCCTGGAGGCCTCCCGCCGACTCGGCCTGGGCGACACGGGCGCCGTACGGGTCGGGCTCGCCCCCTACACCGACGAGGAGGACGTCGACCGGCTGCTGGCAGCGCTGGCGAGCCTCGGGGCGTGACGGCGTCCAGGGCACCGAGACGATCCCCTAAGCCGACTGGCACGCCCCGGTGTAGCTGGACGCCTGGGTGTGAGGCCGGGTGGGTCCGGGCCCCGCGGTCACAGGCGGTCCAACCCCTCGGTCGGGCGTCCCAGCCAGGTGACCGGGCCGGCGTCCGGGACCGGGATCTCCTGGAAGCCCAGGCGGTCGTAGAAGGCGCGGGCGGGGGTGTTGGCCGTGCTCATGCAGAGGTGGACGGCCGGGATCCGCCGGTCGTGCAGGGCCCGCAGGAACGTCCGCATCAGGCCGCGGCCGTGGCCGCGGCCCTGCCATTCGGGGAGCAGGTCGATGTGCAGGTGGGCCGGGTAGGCGGCGACCTGCGGGACGACCATCCGCTCGGGGCGGTGCAGCAGACGGACGATCGCCTCGTCCGGGGTGCCGGGCTCGCCGACCGGGTCGGGGTAGCGGTCCGCGACCAGCGGCAGCCACTTGGCGCGGAAGTCCTCGGCAAAGCGCGGCGTGTCGGCGGTGCCGAGGATGTAGCCGACCGCCCGGCCCTCGCCGTCGTCCAGGACGAACGCCAGCTCCGGCTCCAGATGGACGTACGGGTCGGCGAAGGTCGCCGGGAAGATCGAGGGGTCCGCGTAGAACGGCCGGCTGTCCTGGCCGCCGTGCGCGGTGCGGACGCAGATGTCGTCGAGGGCCTCGCGGTCCTCGGGGCGGTAGGGACGTACGGCGGCAGGCTGGGTCACCGCAGCATCCTGCCCGGCTGAGAGCGCTCCCACAAGTGGTACGGACACGCGGGGGGACGGAGCCCGGCACCGGCGCTCCCAAGCATCGTGGGCACGCCGGGACGGGGCCCGGCACCGGCGCTCCCAAGCGCCGTGGACACGCCGGGACGGGGCCCGGCACCGGCGCGGCTGCCGGGCCGCATCCCGCGGCAAGAGGCCGGAGGCTCGTCCGTGGCAGGAGGCCGGGTGCTTCGCCGCCCGCCGGGCCGGGACCGGCGTACTGGCGTACTGCCGACGCACGCTGCACCGCGCCCCGCGGCTCCGCCCCGACGGTGGGGTTCGACCCCGACCGGTGGCTCGACTGCAGTCGGCCAACGCTGTCCGAGGGGGCGTTCCTGCCGTTGGCGGCCGGCAAGCACCGGTGCATCGGCGGCCACTTCGCGCCGGGGGGATCGCCACCGCGAGCACCGCCGCGAGCACCGCCGCGATCAACGCCGCGAGCACCGCCGCGATCACCGCCGGGCCCGGGCCCGGCGGTGATCACGCCAGGGCCCGGGCAGCGCGTCCGTCCGGTGGCGCGGCGACCGTACGGCCCGCCACCCCGCGGATGACCGTCCGGCCCCGCCAGCACTCCCCCGACGCGGCATGACCCGCGGACCACACCCCGCTCCTGTCGTCACCCGCTCAGGTGACACGGATCCGTCCGCGGCGCGGCGCGGCCCGGAGCGCCCGGGCCGCGGCGAAGGGCGCCCTGAACCGGGACGGCGCGCCGCCTGCGGCTCCGCGTCCGGGCGGGACGGCGCGCCGGGCCACGGCCGCAGACCCGGGCGCCCCTTTGCGTCTCAAGAATCACTCTGTCCGCCCGGGTGCGCCCCGCGCCCGTCGTGGCGCATTCTTGCTGTGTCGCCCGCTCGGCGGCGCGCGGACGAGGTAGGGGCGATGACTGGGAGCGCCAGGGACACGGAGCGGATACCCGAGCAACTGGCCGCGCTGCTGGTGGACGCCACGACGGAGGCGATCAGCGCGGCCGGCGGTCACTCGGGAGGGGTCTACCTGCGGTCCGGCGTGCCCGGACTGCTGCGGCTGGCGGTGCTCGCCGGGCTGCCCGGCCCCCTGTTCCGGTCCTGGTGGCGGCTGCACGCGGACAGCCCGTTCCCGGTGGCCGACGCCTACCGGCTCGGCGTCCAGGTGGTCCTGCCGAACGCTGCGGAGACGATGCGCCGCTATCCGCAGTTCGCGGCGGGCCTGCCGTTCCCGTTCGGGTCGTTGTACGTGCCGGTCGTCGGCGGGTCGACGACCTTCGGCGTCCTGACCGTGCTGCGCCCGCCCGCCGCGGACGCCGCCGAACTGCTCGCGCAACGCGACCGCGTGGCGCAGCTCGCCGAGGACCTGGGCACGGCGCTGCTGCGCCTGGAGAGCGGCCGGCGGACGGTCGCCTGGGACGACGACCCGGTGTGCGTCCGGCCGCCCGGCACGCGTCCGGCCGCGGGGCGGGCCGGAGGTTTCGCCTGGGACCCGGTGACGGACGTGGTGACCGTGGACGAGCGCCTGCCCGACCTGCTGGGCCTGCCCGCCGGGGACATCACGGGGGTGGACGCGCTCGCCGACGCCGTCTGCCCCGAGAGCCCGGAGCAGGTGCTGACCGCGCTTCGCCAGACGGCCGGAGGGCGGCCGCCGGCGCTGCCGCTGTACATGCGGACCGCCGACGACAGACTGCGGGTGGTGGAACTGTGGAGCCCGTACACCGCACCCGCCCCGCACGGCTTCCCGTCCGGCGCGCACCCGGTCCGGGGCGTCGTCGTCCACCCGGGCCCCGGCGCGGCGGCCGACGCCGCGGCGGACCTGCTGCCCGACGGCGTGCTCTGCACGGACCGGCTGGGCCTGATCCTGTACGCCAACCCGCGCGCCGCCCAGCTGCTGGGCCGGCCGCGGTCGGAGCTGCTCGGCCGTGGGCTGTGTGAGGGCGTGCCGTGGCTGGGGCAGCCGCACTGCGAGGACCATCTGCGCAGCGCCCTGCTGTCCCCCGACCCGGTCCACTTCCACCTGGGGCGGGCCGCGTCGGACACCGCCGGGACGTCGGACGAGAGCACCTGGCTCGACGTATCCGTCCATCCCGGAGACACCATCCTGACGTACACGCTGCGCCCGTCGGGCCGGGTGGCGGACACGGCCTCCGGTCTCGCGCCCGTGCCCGAGCAGGGCGGGAGCGGCGTCGCGGCGGCCTCCGGGGACGCGTCCCTGGCGGCGGTGTACCGGCCCATCGTCCTGGCCATCGCGCTGACCGAGGCGGTCACCGCCCGCCAGGTGTCGGCCGTGGTGGTGCGGGAGCTGCTGCCCGCGTTCGGGGGCGGCCGGCTCGCCATCTACCTGCTGCAGGACCGGCACCTGTACCTGGCCTGGGAGACCGGCTTCCCGCCGGGGTTCCTGACGCCCTTCGAGGGCGTGGGGCTGGACGCCCGGCTGCCCGGTGTGGAGACGCTGACCAGTGGCCGGCCGCTGTTCTTCGACTCCATGCAGCAGCTGAGCGCCGCCTATCCCGACCTGCCGCTGGACGCGACCGAGGGCTCCCGCGCCTTCCTCCCCCTGATCGCCTCCGGGCGGCCGGTCGGCTCCTGCATCCTCGGCTTCGACCGCCCGCGCAGCTTCAGCACCGAGGAGCGGACGGTGCTCACCGCGCTCGCCGGGCTGATCGCCCACGCCATGGAGAAGGCGCAGCGCTACGAGAACGAGGCCGCGCTCGCGCGGGGCCTGCAGCAGGCCCTGCTGCCCCGTCGGCTGTCGCTGCACCCGCAGGTGGAGACCACCGGCCGCTACCTGCCGGGCACCCAGGGCATGGAGGTGGGCGGCGACTGGTACGACGTCGTGGAGGCCGGGGACGGGCTGGCCCTGGTCATCGGCGACGTGCAGGGGCACGGCGTGCAGGCGGCCGCCACCATGGGGCAGCTGCGCAGCGCGGTGCGGGCGTTCGCGCTCGGGGACCACCCGCCCGACGAGGTCATGAGCGGCACCAACCACCTGCTCATCGACCTCGACCCGGGGCAGTTCGCGAGCTGCTGCTACATCCGTCTCGACCCGGCCACGGGGCTGGCGCGGGTGGCGCGGGCCGGGCGCCCGCCGCCGATCCTGCGCCGCGCGGACGGCCGTACCGAAGTGCTCGACCTGCCCGGCGGTGTGGTGCTCGGGGTGGACCCGCGGGCCCGGTACCCGGTCGCCGAGCTGCACATCGAGCCCGGCGCCATTCTCGCGCTGTACACGGACGGGCTGGTCGAGCGGCCCGGCATGGACATCGACGACGGCATCTCGGCCCTGCGGGTGGCCCTGGCCCGGGCGGGCGCGCCGGCCGCCCGCGCGGGCGGCCGGGGCCGCGCGCTGGCCGGTGTCGCCGAGCGGCTGACCGCGACGGCCCGGCACATGACCGACCGGCCCGACGACATCGCCCTGCTGCTCGCCACCCGCCGTGCCCCGCAGGCCGCCCGGGCCGGCGGCCGGCACTGAACCGGCCCCGCGCGGGAGCGCACGGTCTGTCACCTTCTGTGATGTCTCTCGCCTCTTGGGGCGTAACGGTGTAGACATAGGCGCATGGTCCGACTTGTGGGTCGCTCCGGGCCGCGGTCGACCCTCCGTTCCAGCGGTCCCCGTACCCGGCGCGCGCCCGGCCTCGTGCTCGAGGTGGACGGGCAGCCGACGCGGCGGGTCCCGGGCGGTGCGCCCACCCGGCCGGAACCGTATGAAAGACGGACGCCGGGGCGGACCGCCCGGCTGCGGTCGGCGCTGAGCGGACGCAGTGTGGCCGGGCAGGTGTTCGTCCTGCATGTGGTGATCGTGCTGCTGCTGGTCGTCGCCGCGGTGGTGGCGCTGGTCCTGCAGGTGCGGCGGGACAGCGACCTGGAGGCCCGCAACCGCTCGGTCGCGGTCGCCCAGGCGTTCGCGAACGCGCCGGGCACCCGGGAGGCGCTCGACGCCCCCGACCCGACGGCCGTCCTGCAGCCCCGGGCGGAGGCGGCGCGCAAGGCGACCGGTGTGGACTTCATCGTTGTCATGAACACCCACGGCATCCGCTACACCCACCCCAAGCCGGACCGCATCGGCAAGCGGTTCGTGGGGACGATCGCTCCCGCGCTGGCCGGCCGTACCGTGACCGAGGAGGTCGACGGGACGATCGGGCGGCTGGTGCAGGCGGTGGCGCCGATCAGGGCACCGGACGGTTCCGTGGTGGGGCTGGTGTCGGCGGGCATCACCACCGAGAACGTGGGCGGCGTCGCCAACCGGCAGCTGCCCCTGGTCCTGGTCGCCGCCGCCGCGGCCCTCGCCCTGGCCACGGCGGGCACCGCGCTGGTGAGCCGGCGACTGCTGCGCCAGACGCACGGCCTCGGCCCGCACGAGATGACCCGGATGTACGACCACCACGACGCGGTGCTGCACGCCGTGCGCGAGGGTGTGCTGATCGTCGGAGGCGAGGGCAAGCTGCTGCTGGCCAACGACGAGGCGCACCGGCTGCTCGGCCTGCCCGCGGACGCCGAGGGACGCCATGTCCGCGACCTGGGCCTGGCCGCGGACACCGTCGGCCTGCTGGCCTCGGGGCGGGTCGCCACCGACGAGGTGCTCCGGGTCGGTGACCGACTGCTGGCGGTCAACCAGCGGCCGACGGACACCCAGGGCGGCCCGCCCGGCAGCGTCGCCACGCTCCGCGACTCCACGGAGCTGCGCGCCCTGTCCGGCCGGGCGGAGGCGGCACGCGAACGCCTCGACATGCTCTACGACGCCGGAGTCGGCATCGGCACCAGCCTGGACGTCACCCGTACCGCCGAGGAACTGACCGAGCTCGTCGTGCCGCGGTTCGCCGACTTCGCGACCGTCGACCTCTACGAGGCCGTGCTCGGCGGGGGCCAGCCGGAGACCGCGACCTCGCTGCGCCGTACCGCCGCCACCGGGATCCGCGAGGACTCCCCGCTCTACCCGGTGGGCCGGCACATCGAGTTCGTCGAATCCTCGCCGCACGCGCGCAGTCTCCGGGCCGGCCGGGCCGTGCTGGAGCCGGACCTGCGCGCGGTGTCCGGCTGGCACGAGCAGGACCTGGACCGGGCCGCGCGGATCATGGACCACGGCATCCACTCGCTGATCGTCGTGCCGCTGCGCGCCGGGGCGCTGGTGCTGGGCCTGGTCAGCTTCTGGCGCTCGCGGAAGCCCGAGCCTTTCGACGCGGAGGAGCTGGCGCTCGCCGAGGAGCTGGTGAAGCGTGCCGCGGTCTCCATCGACAACGCGCGCCGCTACACGCGCGAGCACAGCATGGCCGTGACCCTGCAGCGCAGTCTGCTGCCCCGCAGCCTGCCGGAGCAGTCCGCGCTGGACATCGCCTACCGGTACCGGCCCGCGCAGGCCGGCGTCGGCGGCGACTGGTTCGACGTGCTGCCGCTGCCGGGGGCCCGCGTCGCCCTGGTGGTCGGAGACGTCGTCGGGCACGGGCTGCACGCGGCGGCCACGATGGGGCGGCTGCGTACGGCGGTGCACAACTTCTCCGCCCTCGACCTGCCGCCGGACGAGTTGCTCACCCTGCTGGACGAGCTGGTCGGCCGCATCGACCAGGCCGAGGCGCCCGAGCACGGCGGCGCCCCGGTCATCGGCGCGTCCTGCCTGTACGCGGTGTACGACCCGGTGTCCGCGACCTGCACGGTCGCCCGCGCGGGCCATCCGCCGCCGGCCGTGATCGGGCCGGACGGCGATGTCGGTCTCGCGGAGGTGCCCGCCGGGCCGCCGCTGGGCCTGGGCGGTCTGCCGTTCGAGGCGGCCGACATCGAACTGCCCGAAGGCAGCCGTCTCGTGCTGTACACGGACGGGCTGGTCGGCGGCCGGGGGCAGGACATCGACGAGGGCCTCGACCTGCTGCTCGGCGCGCTGGAGCGGGCCGGTCCCTCGCCGGAGGACACCTGCCGGGCGGTGCTCGACGGGCGGCTGCCGGCCCGGCCGAGCGACGACATCGCCCTGATCGTCGCCCGCGCCCGGGCGCTGCCCGCCGACCGGATCGCGGAGTGGGAGGTGCCGTCGGACCCGGCGGCCGTCGGGGAGGTACGCGCCGCCGTCACCCGCAGGCTCGCGCGGTGGGGCCTGGAGGAGCTGACGTTCACCACGGAGCTGATCCTGAGCGAGCTGGTCACCAACGCGATCCGCCACGGCGGGGAGCCCATCGGCGTCCGGGTGCTGCTCGACCGGACTCTGATCTGCGAGGTCTCCGACGGCAGCAGCACCTCGCCACATCTGCGCTACGCGACCATGACGGACGAGGGCGGAAGAGGCCTCTTCCTCGTCGCCCAACTCGCCGAACGCTGGGGCACCCGCTACACCCCGTCCGGCAAGATCATCTGGTCCGAACAACCCCTCCCCTGACCCTCCGCTCAACTCATCCGAACACCGACGCGGGCCACCAGGCCGCAGGCCGCAGCATCGCGGGACCCCGCCCGAGATCGGCGCTCAGGCACTCGCTGTCGGCCTCGCCCTCTTGCTGCTGCGCCTGATCAGCTCCGGGTGTGAGTAGTTGAGGCACAGAAAGTGCCGCTGAGATTGATCTTGCTCGGGTCCGCCTGCCGTGCGGGCGCTTCGAGCTGAGGAAGGACGGCGCCGGCACGCGGCTCGCGCAGGTCCGGGATGTGGTTTACAGCGTGCCCGGGGGAACGCCCCCCGATGGCCAGCCCGATGCCACTGCTTCCCCCGGTGATGAAAGCTGTCTTCCCCGCAAGTCCCAGATCCACGGCGGCAGCCTGTCAGCGGACGCCGACACGATCAACCCACTTGATCCAACTGGTCTGGACTTGGTTGGGCGGTGTCGTTCGAGGTTGTTCCGGGTTTCGTGTGGAGGACGTCGCGGGCCTGGTCGGCGGCGCGGGCGAGGCTCTCGGAGACGTAGTCGAGGAAGCGGGCGATGTTCTCCAGGCGGACGGCGGCCGGGGTGCCGGGGACGAGGATGCCGACGCCCTGGCGGGCGGTTTCGGCGACCTGGGCGGTGGAGCGGACGCTGGCCATCATGGCCTGGTACCAGACGTCGTCGTCGATGGCGTAGCGCTCGCGGCGGCGTTCGTCGCGTTCCCGGCGGACGAGGTCCTGGCTCTCCAGGAACGCGATCGCCTTGGAGATGGACGCCGGGCTGACCTGGAGGCGCTGGACGAGTTCGGACGCGGTGAGGCTGCCCGCGTCGCTGGTGCAGAGGCAGGCCATCACCCGGGCCATCATCTTGGGCGTGCCCGAGCCTATGAAGACGGTGGTGAGCGTCTCCTCGTACTCGCGCACCGCCTCGGCGTCGCGCCCGTGGGCCTCCGGGGGCAGCGTCGCGTCACGGGGTGCGGCCGGCTTGCGCCGGTGGGTGCGGCGCTCGGTGGCGCGGTGGGCAAGGTCGGCGCGGTAGGCGGTGGGGCCGCCGTTGCGCATGACCTCGCGGGTGACGGTTGAGGTCGGGCGGTCGAGACCTCTGGCGATCTCCGCGTAGGCGAGGCCGTCGGCCAGTCCCAGCGCGATCTGCCGGCGTTCCTGCTGGGTGAGCCTGCCTCCCGGCATCGCGGTCTCCTTCACGGTTCGTGGTCGTTCGTGGTTCCTGGGGGCTGCAGCATAGCGTTCACCTTCAATTCATTGCAACGAACCGAATGAGGGGTTGTTGCGTTACAACCCAAGCCATTGCAACGATACATCGGCCTTCACCAGTACTTATGACGTCGAAATGCAACGAGGATGTTGCCAAATATTCGAATGCAACGTAGCGTTTCCAATATCGGAAACGACGACCCCAAGGAGCGCACGATGCAGAAGTTCGCCACCCCCGCCCCGGTCTCCGCCGTCCTCGACATCCCCGCGGGACGCATCCAGTTCATCGCCGCCGACCGGGCCGACACCACGGTCGAGGTCCGGCCCGCCAACGCCGCCAAGAGCCGCGATGTGAAGGCGGCAGAGCAGGTCGAGGTCACCTACAGCGAGGGCGTCCTGCGGATCGAGACCCCGGAGGCGAAGAACCGGATCCTCGGCAACCCCGGATCCGTCGAGGTGACGGTCCAGCTGCCCGCCGGCTCCTGCGTCGAGGCCAGGGCTGCGAGCGCCGAGTTCCGTGTCGTCGGCCGCCTCGGCGACGTCGCCTTCGAAGGCGCGTACTCCCAGATCAAGATCGACGAGGCCGCGAGCGTCCGTCTCACCGCGGTCGACGGCGACGTCGAGGTCGGCCGGCTGGGCGGATCCGCGGAGATCAGCACCGCGAGGGGCGACATCCGGATCGCCGAGGCCGTGCGCGGCACCGTCACGCTCAGCACGCAGAAGGGCGACATCTCGGTGGGCGCCGCCCACGGGGTCTCCGCCTCCCTGGACGCCGGCACCGGCTACGGCCGGGTCAGCAACACGCTCCTGAACGCCGACGGCGCCGTCGCCGGCCTCAACATCCGCGCCACCGCCTCCCACGGCGACATCACCGCCCGCAGCCTCTGAAGGAGCGGAACCAGGACCATCCGGCCGGGCCCACCGCGATCGCGATCCTGTCGGTCGTCGCCGAGGACCCGGCCGTCCCTCCCCAGGGGTCTGCGATCCAAGCGCAGGACCCGGAGAAGCCGTACAAGACGCTCTCACCCGACCAGGGGGAACACATGACGAAGAACAGCACTTCCTCGACCAGCTCGAAGTGGACCGGCATGGTGCCGGTTGACGACACGGCCCTGGCCGTCACCGACACCGGCAGTCCCGGTATCCCGGTCGTCTACCTCAATGGCCAGTTCGCCACGCAGGGGTACTGGCGACGGGTCACCGCCGAACTGGGGACGGGGTGGCGGCACATCACCTACGACGAGCGGGCCCGAGGCACATCGAAGCGTTCGGCGGACTATTCGTTCGAGGCAGCCGTCCGCGACGTCGATGCCGTTCTCGCGGCCAGGAGTGTGGACCGGGCGCTGGTGGTGGGCTGGTCCTACGGGGCGCTCGTCGGGGCGCACTGGGCCGGCCGGAATCCGGAGCGCGCCTTGGGCGCGGTCCTGGTCGACGGCGCGTTCCCGTACGACTGGCTCGACGAGGCCATGGAGCAGCGGATCCGGAAGCTGTTCAGGCGGATGAGCTGGTTCCTGCCGCTGTTGCGCCCGACGGGCCTGGCCCCGCGGATGACCGCCGAACAGCAGGCCGACAGCAACATCGAGGTCGGCAGGCTCTCCCGCGAGCGCGAGCTGGGCCCCGTGCTGGACAACATCACCGTCCCGGTGCGATATGTGGTCGCTTCGGGGACGTCCTTCGGAAGCCGCGGTGATGAGCAGGAACGGATACGCACCAGCCTCGACGCGGTGACCGCCCGCAATCCGAACATCCAGATCGGCGCGAAGGTCGCCAGCAACCACGGTGCGATCCTCAAGAAGGACTTCCCGGCCGTCGCCAAGGCCGTACGCGAGGTCGCCGGCCTCGACCGCCGGGGGCGCTGAGGACAGACCAGCGGACTGACGGTCGCCCAGGCAGCGCCGGCCGTCAGTCCTCGTCGTCCTCGACGGCGTCTGGTTCCGGAGGGCGCGCGGGCCCTGGCCGGGGCCGCCGGCCTTGTCGGTCGCGACCATCTCCGACTTCACCCCGCCGCCGGGGTCCAGCAGGGTGTCCAGCGTGTACAGGCTGTCGCGCGGGGTGCCGCGCACGACCATCGCGCCGATCCCCGCGGCCTGGTCGTCGACAGCGTGCCCCTCTGCGGCCTGGTCGTCGGCCTGGTCCTCGTTCTCGTCATCGCCCGGCCGCTCATCGCAGCGACCACCCGCGGGGCCTCGGACGGAGGCTCCGACGGCCGACGAGCCCGGCGCGGCCTGTTCCCCCGCCAGGCCGCAGGACGGGAAGCCAGCCCATAAGCCTGGGTTATGGGCTCATAGGGCGGACCCGCGTACTGACTTAGGCTTGCCTTAGCTTAGGCTTCCCGTTCGAGTCGCTTTGTCCTCGCTCGAAGGGAACCTGATCATGCCCCGCCCCCTGCGGGTAGCCATCGTCGGAGCCGGCCCCGCCGGGATCTACGCCGCCGACGCGTTGCTCAAGTCCGAGGTGGCCGCCGGCCCCGGTGTGTCCATCGACCTCTTCGAGCGCATGCCGGCCCCGTTCGGCCTGATCCGCTACGGCGTCGCGCCGGACCACCCCCGCATCAAGGGCATCGTCACCGCCCTGCACCAGGTGCTCGACAAGCCGCAGATCCGCCTCTTCGGCAACGTCGACTACCCGTCCGACATCAGCCTGGACGACCTGCGCGCGTTCTACGACGCCGTGATCTTCTCGACCGGCGCCACGGCCGACCGGGCGCTGCCGGTCCCGGGCATCGACCTCGACGGCTCCTACGGCGCGGCCGACTTCGTGTCCTGGTACGACGGCCACCCGGACGTGCCGCGGACCTGGCCCCTGGAGGCCGAGAAGGTCGCCGTGCTCGGCGTCGGCAACGTCGCGCTCGACGTGGCCCGCATCCTGGCCAAGACGGCGGACGAACTGCTGCCGACGGAGATCCCGCCGAACGTCCACGACGGCCTGAAGGCCAACCGGGCGCGCGAGATCCACGTGTTCGGCCGGCGCGGCCCGGCGCAGGCGAAGTTCTCCCCGATGGAGCTGCGGGAGCTGGACCACTCCCCCACCATCGAGGTGATCGTCGACCCGGAGGACATCGACTACGACGCGGGCTCGATCGAGACCCGGCGCGGCAACAAGCAGGCCGACATGGTCGCCAAGACCCTGGAGAACTGGGCGATCCGCGACGTCGGCGACCGTCCGCACAAGCTGTTCCTGCACTTCTTCGAGTCGCCGGTGGAGATCCTCGGCGAGGACGGCAAGGTCGTCGGCCTGCGCACCGAGCGCACCGCGCTCGACGGCACCGGCAACGTCAAGGGCACCGGCGCCTTCAAGGACTGGGACGTCACCGCGGTCTACCGCGCGGTCGGCTACCTCTCCGACAAGCTGCCCAAGCTGCCGTGGGACATCGACTCGGGCACGGTCCCGGACGAGGGCGGCCGGGTCGTCCAGGAGACCGGCGAGCACCTGCAGTCGACGTACGTCACGGGCTGGATCCGGCGCGGCCCGGTCGGCCTGATCGGCCACACCAAGGGCGACGCCAACGAGACGGTGGCCAATCTGCTGGACGACTACGCGAACGGCCGGCTGCACACCCCCGCCGCGCCCGCGCCCGAGGCCGTGGACGCGTTCCTCGCCGAGCACGGCGTCCGCTTCACCACCTGGGAGGGCTGGCACCGCCTGGACGCCGCGGAGAAGGCCCTGGGCGAGCCGCAGGGCCGCGAGCGCGTGAAGATCGTCGAACGCGAGGACATGCTCCGGGAGAGCGGCGCCTAAGGAGCACGCGCCGCGGCCGGGAGCCGCCACGGAAACGTCGCGAACAGGGCCCGCCCCGAAGCGGATGGACGGGCGGGCCCCGTTCGCGGGGCCCAGTGTCCCCGCGCACCGCCCCGTGGCGGGACGAGTGAAGCGGTGCGGGCACGGGTGGACCGCGCGCGCCCCGAGTGCGGGGACACGCTCCCGTGCGCCCACCCCCGGATGATCGTCGGACGACGCCGAGGGCGATACTGGTGGACGCACGTGCCCCCACTCCGAGATGGACCCATGCCCGCCTCCGCCACCGCCCACCCCCCGATTCCCCCCACGGTGTGGCTGGCTCGCGGCCGCCACCCCGGGCCCGACGCGCCGGACGTCGTCCGGGACACCCTGCGACGGCGCGGACAGCACCAGGTCATCGACGACCACCTGGAACTGCCCGACGGCCAGAGCGCCTCGCAGCACGTCTTCGAGGCCCGCTGGAAGGCCGCCGGGACGGTGACCGTGCGGGCCCGGCTGACGATCGCCCGCGACACGGCCGACGGTCAGGAATGGGTGCTGGCGGCGGAGGCGGAAGCACCGTGGGACCCGGAGTGGCCCTCGCCCGCCACCATGTTCTGGCCCGACGCCCCCGACGCCGACTGGGCCCACGACCCGGCGACGGGCCTGCGTCCGGGCGGGGTCAACCGCCTCCCCTCGGACGACAAGGACATCCGGCGCCTGCTGCGCGCCTCGGTGCGCGAGGGCTGGAGCATCGACGTCGTCGTGCACGAGGCGATGACCCCCGACGAACACGGCCGGCGGCCGCTCGCCCCGCTGCTGCCGCCCAGCCTGCGCCACCGCGTGCTGGAGCACCGCGCCGCGCCCGAGCAACTGCGCGTGGTCAACTGGGCCCTGCGCGAGTTCCACGTCGAGGTGCCGCGCGGCGGGGCCGTCCTGCTGCCCCCGTTCCCGGCCCCGGACGGGTTCGACGCCGGGGACTTCGCCGTGCGCACCGTCTTCCTGGACGGCTCGCGGCCCGCGGAACTCGTCGACGCCCTGACCCGGTTCGCCGCGCTGCCCCCGCCGCTGCCCCCGGGCGGCGAGGAGGCCCTGACGGCGTTGCGGGAGGACTGGCACCTGCGCACCCCGGAAGAGGAACTCGTCCACCAGCGCAAGCTCGTCGCCATGTACGCCGAGGCGCTGGAGGCCATGACCAAGTCCCGGGACCTGTACCGGGAGGCCGCCGAACGCGCCCACGAGGCGCTGGCCGTCTACCGGGAGTCGGCCGCCGCTCTCCCCGCGCGGCCGGACCCGTCCCCCGCGCCGGCCCGGTCCCCGTTGCGGCAGCTGACCCGGACCTTCGAGCGCCTGAAGGTCACCGCCGCCAGAGTGCCGCGTCCTGCGTCGGACACGCCGGACGGCGGGCAGGAGAACGACGGTGACGCCCCGTCGAGGACGGCGGAGGAGTAGCCCGCGGGGTGCGCGGGGCCGGACCGTGACCGGATCCTCACAGGTGGTCAGGGACGTATGCGCGCCGGATGCGGGAATCCGTGAAGTGGGCGCGCCGTGCGGCACGCCGAATGGAGGACGGTCCCGTGAGATCCACCACAATGATGATCACCGTCGCGGCGGTCCTGGCGGCCGTCGTGCTCGGGTTCGCCGTGGTGCTTCTGGTGCGGCTGGTACGGACCCGGCGCAGCCTGCGGCGCGCGGGGCTGCCGACCGGCCCACGTTGGGTTTTCTGGGGTGCCGTGCTCTATTTCGTGCTGCCGACCGACCTGCTGCCCGATCCGGTCTACCTGGATGACATCGCCGTCCTCCTGCTCGCGCTGCGCACCCTGCGCGGCAGCGTCGGCCGGGCGAATGGTCACGAATCGTCCCTTTGACTACGCAGAGTAAGGAAACCAATCACAAGTTCGATTCGTATAAGTGACTGGAAGGGCAAGGCAGTCGGCGGACCAGACGGAGCCACGATGAGGAGGACCGTCTGATCGGCGCAGCACCGACGAGGGAGAGACGATGCAACCGTTCACGCTCAACTACGCACGTCCAGCGGTGGAGTTGGAAGCCACCACCCCGTACGTCTACGACTCCGGGCTGCAGTTGAACGTGCTTTTCGACGGCCGGGTCGCCGCGCGCGACCTCGCGCTGCTGAGGGAACTGGGCACCACGACCTCCACAGCGGGTTCCAAGACTCACTTCGACGACTGAACGCGGACCCACCGACGATGACGGTGCTGATCCTGACCTCCGAAGAGGACGTGACGGCCGACATGGTCGTCGTGCACCTCAACTCGTCCGGTGTCCCGGTGATCCGGCTCGACCCCGCCGACCTGACCGACGGCGTGGCCCTGTCGGCCGAGTACGTGCACGGGGCGTTCCGCGGCCATCTGCAGTCCGCGGGACGCCTGGTGAGCATCGACGGTGTGCGGTCCGTGTGGATCCGCAGACCGGGTGCGGCGGCCGCGCGGGCCGCCGCACCGTCCGCATGGCTGACGGAGGAGTCCTCCCAGGCCCTCTACGGCGTGCTCCGCGGCTCGGGGGCCCGTTGGATGAACCATCCCGACGCGGCCCGCCGGGCCCGGCACAAACCGTGGCAGCTGCGCCTCGCCCAGCGCTGCGGGCTGCCCGTTCCGGCCACGTTGATCACCACGTTCCCGCAGGCCGCGCGGGATTTCGCCGAACGCTTCCCGGACCTGGTGGTCAAACCGGTCTCCGGGGCGCACCCGCAGGACCCGCCGCGGGCGGTGCCGACCAGCCGGGTCGCGCCGGACACGGACTTCTCCGCGGTCGCCTACGGGCCCACGCTGCTGCAGCGCCGGGTCGCCAAGCGGGCCGACGTCCGCCTGACCGTGGTGGGCGAGCGGATGCTGGCGGCCCGCAAGGCCGTCGCCGAGGACGCCGATCCCGACGAGGTCGACGTCCGCTTCGCCTCGGGCGACGTGCCGTGGCGCGCGGCCGACGTACCGCCCCGGATCGCCGACGCGGTCCGCCGTTACATCCGGGAGGCCCAGCTGTCGTACGGCGCTTTCGACTTCGCCGAGGACGCCGACGGCACCTGGTGGTTCCTCGAGTGCAACCAGTCGGGACAGTTCGGCTTCGTCGAGGTGGAGACGGGTCAGCCGATCGCCCGGACCATCGCCGAGTGGCTTTCGCGGCCCGGTCCGTCGCCGCGCCCCCGTCGCGACGACTCGAGCCGGACGGTGTGCTGAGCGCCGGTCAGTGCGGCAGCGAGCCGGGCAGCAGGGCAGCCGTGCGCTGCCAGCCGGCTCCCGGGGCGGCCGGGCGCTCGGCCGGCGCGAAGGAACCGGAGGACTGCAGAGGCCGCATGACGTACTCCAGCTCCCGGCTCACCCGTTCGGCCTCGCGGCGGGTCTGTGCGGGGACGTCGCCGCGCTCGGCGACGAGTCTGTCGTAGATGGGGGACTCCTGGAACACCCGTCAACGCGCCTTTCGTAGTGCTGCCCACGCACATGGGCACGAATGCCGAGTCTAGGGGCCACGACCGACACCCGAGGGCGGAATCCGCGGGAGGACGTGACGTACGCCCGGGAGCGCGGCCGGGTCGCGGGGCCCGCCGGGCGCCGGCCGTCGAGCCGGGCCGGACGATCACGAGCTCCGCGACGGTGGCCCGGAGCAGGGTGAAGACGCCCGTGAACACTACGAGTTGCCCGGCGCCCGCCCGCTCCGCGGGCTGCCCGTCACCGAGCCGGCCGAGGAGCCGGTCCTGGCGGGGCAGGACGAAGGCGACCGGGATGCCGACGGCCGCGGCGACCAGGGTGACGGACGCCACAAGCCGTCCGCCGGCCCGACGCCGACGCGAGACCCGGCGGGCGCGGTGCCGTACTCGGGCAGGGCGGGGAGCCCGCGCGCGCCCGATGTCGCCCGTGCCTCACACGGCGAGCGAGAGCCCGCCGTCCGCGCGGCTGGTCCGCCGGGAGGCAAGCAGCAGGGCGTCGGCCCTGGCGATCGCCTCGTCCAGGTCCGCGGCGCCGGTGATCGCGCACAGTCGGTCGCCGACGGCGCGCACCTCGCGTGCGATCTCGGGGCTCTCCCGCTCCGCCTGTGCGATGCGCAGCGTGGCGTACCTGGTGAGCAGTGTCCTGACGGCCTTCGGGTCCGGAACGAGCACGGGGCGCCCCTTTCTTGGTCTGCGCCTCGTGTTCCCGGACACGGCCGGATCATGCGTCCCGGCGGCACCGCGTGCCACGAATGACGCGATGTCACCTACGACCCGATTCCCCTGGCGTTCTGGCGCGTTGAGCAGAGAGCAATCCCCCGAGCACGAACGGTGACCGACCATGAACCGCTCAGGCCGCCTCCTCAGCGCCCTCTACCTCGCCACCAGCGGCGGACTCGTCTGGACCACGCTCCTCGAGTTCCGTCACGGCCCGCTGTGGGCCGGATTCCTGTTCGCCGCCGCCAGTCTCGTCCCGGTGATCGCCGTCGTCCGAGAGTCGGTGGTCACCGACCTGTGCCGGGCGGCCGCCGAGCCGGTCCCGCCCGGCGGCCGGGGAGGCCCCGGCGGCCCCGGCGCCGACGCGATCGTCCGCGAGGAACTGGACGCCGCGTGCTGCGAGCGCTGGTGGACGAGCCTCGGTTCCGACCACGACACGACGTGCCGGCACCGCGTGCCACGCAGCAGCGCCGCCTGACCGGCCGCGCAGCCGCCCAGCCGCCCGTTGCCCGGCCCGTCCGCCCGTCAGGGGTCGTCGGGGGCGGCCGGAGGCCGGTCAGGGGGCGCCGGAGGCCGTCAGGCGACCTGTCCGCCGTGCAGGGCCGTGTAGGCGCCGCCGCGGCGCAGGAGTTCCTCGTGCGTGCCGGTCTCCAGGATCCGGCCGTCGTCCATCACCACGATCCGGTCCGCGCCGCGCACCGTGGACAGCCGGTGCGCCACCACGAAGGTGGTCCGCCCGTGCAGCAGCCGGGCCAGCGCCTGCTGCACGAGCGCCTCGGAACGGGTGTCCAGTGCCGAGGTCGCCTCGTCCAGGATCAGCACCTTGGGGTCCCTGATCAGCGCGCGGGCGATGGCCAGGCGCTGGCGCTGACCGCCGGACAGGCGGGCGCCGCGCTCCCCGACGAGGGTGTCGAGGCCCTGCGGGAGCCGGTCGACGAACTCCAGCGCGTTGGCGTCGCGCAGCGCGGCGCGCACCTCCTCCTCGTCGGCGTCGTCCATGCCGTAGGCGACGTTCTCGCGGATCGTGCCGTCGAAGAGGATCGACTCCTGCGGCACCACCGAGACGAACCTGCGGTAGGTGCGCAGGTCGAGGGTCGTCATGTCGGTGCCGTCCAGCAGCAGCCGGCCCGAGGTCGGACGGATGAACCCGATGACGAGGTTGAGCACCGTGGACTTGCCCGCGCCGGACGCGCCGACCAGCGCGATGGTCTCGCCGGGAGCGACGGAGAGGCTGAAGTCCCGTACCGCGTAGCGTCCGTCGTCGCCGTAGGCGTGGCCGACGCCGTCGAAGGTGACGGCGCCGCGCAGCGAGGTGAGCTCCGCCTTGCCCTCGTTCTCCTCGAGTTCCGGCGCCTGCAGCACCTCGCCCACGGAACGGACCGACTCCAGGCCCTTGGTGACGACCGGGGCCAGACCGGCCAGCGTCGTCGTCGAGTTGGTGAGCGTGGTCAGGAAGGCGCTGAGCATGACGACGTCGCCGGCCGTGACGCCCCAGACGCCGTAGTACGACACCAGTGCCGCGCCGGCCAGGACCATGACGCCGACCACGTTGAGGACCACCCAGGCCAGCGAGCCGAAGCGGCCGTTGACGAGGTCGAGGCGCATGCCGGAGGTCAGCAGCCGGTGCAGGGTGCCGTCCATGCGGCGCAGCGCCTTGCCCTCCAGGCCGTGGGCGCGGGTGACCGGGATGAGCCGGGTCATCTCGGTCACCCGCGAGGACAGGGTCTCGACCTCGTGGCGGAAGTGCTCGTTGTGGGTGCGCAGCCGGGCCCTGAGGCGGGCCACGACGAGCGCGGCGGCGGGCACCACGACGAGGAAGACCGGGAGGAACTCAGGCGTGCGCACCCCGATGATGACCAGTCCGCCGACGAGCACGGTGATCGCGCCGAGCCCGGTCTCCGCGGTCTGCTGCACCATCTGCTCGACCGTCTCGACGTCGCGGACCACCTTGGCCTGCAGGACGCCGGCGCTGACCCGCGAGTGGTAGCCGATCGAGAGCTGCTGCATCCGGGTGCACAGCGCCGAGCGCAGGGCGGTTCCCATCCGCCGCACGCTGCCGTACAGCAGCCGCACGTACAGCAGGTGCAGGGGGTAGTTGACCAGCAGGATGAACATGATGACGCCGGTGCTGAGCCAGAGCCTGCTGATCGGCTGGTGCTGCACGACGGTGTCGACGATGGACGCGGTGATCAGCGGCAGCAGCCAGACGGGGCTGTGCTTGACGGTGAAGACGCCGACCGCCGCGACGAGGCGGCGACGGTCGGCGCGCAGCAGGTAGGCGAGTGTGCGGAGCGGGTGTTCGTCCCGGTAGCGGTGGTCGAGCGGTCTTTCCAAAGGCGATGCCATCGGCGTTTTCCTCCCCGGTGACCTGTGGCAGCAAGCGCTCTCTCCCCATGTGTCCGGGAAGTACACCTGCGTGCGTGAGGCAGCGTCAGACGGCGTCGAGTTCGGCGATTTCCCCGGCGCTCAGGACGAGGCCTGCGGCGGCGACGGAGTCGCGGATCGTCTCCGGGCGGCTCGCTCCGGGGATCGGGACGACGACCGGCGACTTGGCGAGCATCCAGGCCAGGCACACCCGCTGCGGGCTCACCCCGTGGGCCTCGGCGACCCGGGCGAACGGCGCGTAGGCGGAACCCAGTTCACGGGCCCGGGAGATGCCGCCGAGCGGGCTCCAGGGCAGGAACGCGATGCCGAGCTCGTCGCACAGCCGCAGTTCCGGCTCGCTGGAGCGGAAGGCCGGGGAGAACTGGTTCTGCACGGACACCAGCCGGCCGCCGAGGATCTCGCGGGCCTGCCGGATCTGGCCGGGGTCGGCGTTGGAGATGCCCGCCATGCGGATCTTGCCCTCGTCCAGCAGGTCGCGCAGCGCGCCGACGGATTCGGCGTACGGCACGCCCGGGTCGGGGCGGTGGAACTGGTACAGCCCGATCGCCTCGACGCCGAGCCGGCGCAGGGACGCCTCGCAGGCCTCCTTGAGGTGGCGGGGGCTGCCGTCGAGGGTCCAACTGCCGTCACCGGGGCGCAGATGGCCGCCCTTGGTGGCGACCAGGACATCCTTGCCCCGCTCGTGGGAGGCGAGGGCCTTGGCGATCAGGGTCTCGTTGTGACCGACCTCGTGGGCGTCCCGGTGATAGGCGTCCGCGGTGTCGATCAGCGTCACGCCGGCGTCGAGGGCGGCGTGCAGCGTGGCGAGGGAACGCGCCTCGTCCGGCCGTCCCTCGATCGACATGGGCATCGCGCCCAGGCCGATCGCGCTGACCTCGACGTCACCGATGCGGCGGTTGTGCATGAGCTCGTGACCTCTTCAGACTGTCGCGGGACCGATGGGCGTCCGGCAGGCCGGGGTTCGACCGCGGCGCGCCGGAGCACGCCTTCCAGCCTCACCCGCCCGACGGTCCAAGGTCCAATAGAGGAAAGAGAACGCATTCAGCAGCCGGGGCACTGAATGGGAGCCGGCCCGCGCTTCGAAGCGGGCCGGAATCGGGGGCGGCGCGCCGGTCCGGACCGGTCGCCGCCGGCCCGTGGCGGGCCCGCGACCGGGACGCAGTCGGCTGGTCGTCGCGGTGTCGGGCCCCCGGGATGCCGGGGCGCCGGGGCGCCGGGGCGCCGGGGCGCCTGATATGCGGGGGTGCCGGGCACG
The DNA here is from genome assembly GCF_055569945.1 of Streptomyces sp. NPDC031340. Classification (NCBI taxonomy): domain Bacteria; kingdom Bacillati; phylum Actinomycetota; class Actinomycetes; order Kitasatosporales; family Streptomycetaceae; genus Streptomyces; species Streptomyces sp. NPDC031340. The sequence continues at coordinate 143,145 of NZ_JBVIIE010000007.1, read as the reverse complement.
GCGCGCCAGGCGGCGGGAGGCAGTACGGCCTGGCGTCGGGATAGCCACGGAAGTCCGCTTCGTGGCCGCCGGCGCCCGTACCGATCCGGGCCGGCCGGGGACCGGTGCCGTCCTGCAGTGCGGCACGAACCCCAAGTCGCGTGCAGCGAGCGGTTGTTGCCCGTCAGCAAGGCACTGGAAGCAAGCGTGACGAATACATCTACGCGAAATCATCACCAATTCTTCACAGGTGGACTGCTCATGAGCCGCGCGCATGCGAGCACCCGGACTGCGTCACCGGTCCAAGGGGTTGTCGTCGTGATATTCGTCGCTGTACTGCTGTTGCCCTCGCTGTGCGGGATGCTCGTGCTGATGGACCGTCTGGAGGACCGCCTGGTCGACCCGGCACCGGCCCGCCGCCGACATGCCGGGGGGCGCAGGCATCTGCGTCTGGTCTCGAGCCGTGACTCGGCCCACGCCGGCGCCGACGTCGCGCCGTTCGCCGGCGAGTCCGCCACCGCGGACCGCCGGGCGGCCTGAACGGGCCGCCACGGCCGGCCCCGCCAGTGGGCGCGGGCGGCCGTGCCGGTCACCGCGGGCGCGGTCCCGGACACACGGCCGCCCCGGTCCTGCCGGACCGGGGCGGCCTTCTTCTCGTCTCACGGCCGTTTCGCCCCGCGACGCCGCATCCGGATCGCGGGCTGCCCACAGGAGGGACGCGTGTGCGAAGCTCGACGGTGGGACACGGCGACTTGGCGATGTGAAGACGTGAAGACCTCACGACGTGGAGAGGCGACGGCATGCGGATCGGACTGCTCGGCACCGGCCCCTGGGCGAAGACGGCGCACGCACCCGCTCTGACCGCGCACCCGGAACTGGAGTTCGTCGGCGTGTGGGGTCGTCGTCCGCAGGCCGCGAAGGAGTTGGCCGACCGTCACGGCACCCGCGCCTACGACGACGTGGACGCCCTGCTCGCCGACGTGGACGCGGTGGCCGTCGCGCTGCCCCCGGCCGTCCAGGCGGAGCTGGCCGTCCGGGCCGCCCGCGCCGGCTGCCACCTGCTGCTGGACAAGCCGCTGGCGACGACGGTCGATCAGGGCCGGGCGGTCGTCGAGGCCGTGCGGGAGGCCGGCACCGCCTCGGTCGTCTTCTTCACCACCCGCTTCCAGCCGGAGCCGGAGGCGTGGATCGCCGAACAGGCCGAGCGCGGCGGCTGGTTCACCGCGCGGGCGCAGTGGCTGGGCGCGGTCTTCACGACCGACAGCCCGTTCGCGGCCTCGCCGTGGCGGCGGGAGAAGGGCGCGCTGTGGGACGTCGGCCCGCACGCGCTGTCCGTCGTCCTGCCGGTGCTCGGCGACGTACGGCGGGTGCCGGCCGCGGCGCCCGGCCCCGGGGACACCGTCCATGTGGTGCTGGAGCACGCCTCGGGCGCGTCGAGCACGCTGACGCTGAGCCTCACGGCGCCGCCCGCGGCGGCGGGGTCCGCAGTCGAACTGCGCGGTGAGTCGGGGGTGACGCTGCTGCCCCGCAGCCCGCACTCGGTGGTCGAGTCGCTGACCCGGGCCGCGGACGCGCTGTGTGCGGCCGCCCGCACGGGGCGGCCGCACCCTTGCGACGCCGCGTTCGGGCTGCGGGTCACGGAGATCCTCACCGAGGCCGAGGACGTGCTGCGGCGGTCGGCCCGGCAGGACTGACCGCGCCCCGCACCGAACGGGTCACCGAACGGCGGCCCTCACCCGGCGGAGGCCGCTTCGCCGGGATGGAAGTTGACGCGTTCCCGCACGACGGGAAAGCCCGCCCTGGCGAAGTGGGCGGCCATGGGGGCGTTCGCCCGGTCCGTGGCCGCGGCGACGAACTCGGCGCCCTGTTCCACCAGGAAGCGGAGGCACTCCACGAGAAGGTCGTAGGCGTAGCCGTGCCCGCGCTGTTCCGGCAGGACCCCGATGAAGCCGACGCAGGGTCCCGAGGGGTTGTGGGCGGGGATGTGGATGCCGACCGGGTCTCCCTGCGGGGTGCGCGCCACCTGCCACCAGCTCCGGGGTGACGGGCACCAGTGGAAGAAGTCGAGCTCCTCCCGCGCCGCCCGGTCCACGCCGCCGAGCGCGACGGCCCTGAGCGCGTGGGCGTCGAGGGTGGCCGAGTGGATGCGGCGCAGCGCGTCGAGGAAGACCGCGTCGTCCGGCTCGGCCGCGAACCGCAGCCGCCCCGGCCGCTCGGGCAGCCCGCACTCCGGCGTCCAGCGGTACAGGAAGCGCTCGACCAGCAGCTCGTAGCCGGCCGCGCGTGCGGCCCTGAAGCGTGTCTCGGCGGCGGCCCGCAGGGCCGGTGTGTCCCGCCAGTGGGCGGGCAACGTCAGTTCCAGGTCGTCGACGTGCCAGGGCGCGGTGCGCAGGAGCCGTGCCCCCGCCTCCTCCTCGCCCTCGGCGACGTCGAACCAGTTGATGTTGACCGGCCGCGTGTCCTCGGGGCCGCCCCACCAGGCGGCGCGAGCGACGACGGTGCCGTCGCGCAGGGCGACGCGCTTCCAGTCGGGGCGGTGACGTGTCAGGCGGTGCACCTCGCGGGCGCCGAGCGGGTCCGGCAGGGTGTCGAAGACAGGGGCGTCGTTCTCGTCGAGCGTACGGATGACCAGTCCGGTCACGGGATCCTCCGGGATGCGTGCTGCGTGGAGCGCTCCCGGCCGGGTCAGGCCATGCACGCCGGGACGGCGGCGGGAGAGCGCTGGGTGCGGTGGGACTGCATGGCACTCGCCTCCTTTCGTCCGGTCCTGGGCGTGGCGTCCGACGATACGGAGCGCGCTCCCCGGCGTCCAGTGGTTTTCCGCGCGTGCGGCGCTCTCCGGCCGCGTTCGGGACGTACCGCGCACGGGCGTCCGCCGGGCGCATCGTGCGGTGGTCCCGGGGGGCGTGCCGCTCGGCCCAGCCGTGCGGCCCCGAGTCGTCACGCGGCGTCCCTCGGGTCCGCCGGGCCTCTTGAGCGACGCCCGTACCGGATGCAGGGTGGGCAAAGGGGGTTCAATGGTGGTAGCGGACCCGATGACCGCACCGGGCCCGAAGAAATGATCCGGACTCGAGGAGCAGAGATCATGTCGACGTCACAGCCCGAAGCGTCCGGGCCGTCCGAGGACGGCGTCACCCCGGACGACCTGCTTCACGCCCGCACCGGCACGGATGTGTCGGCTGAGGACGTCGTCCTTGCCGCAGGCAGGGACCTCAACCCGCGCAACCTCGCATGGGCCCAGCGCAAGCTGGACGCGGAGGGCCCCGCCGCCCTCGACAAACTGCTGCCGTAACCAGCGTCCGCCCACCCGCCCGCAGGTCCGGCGCGAGAAGCGCGGGGCCCACGGGCGCGACGCGGCGCGGTGCCCGGCGCCGGTTCGTGCCGGTCCGCCCTTCCGGAGGGTGCCTGAGGGCTGCCAGACTCCTGAGGTGCCCGACTTCGACATGCTCGTCATAGGATCCGGCCCGGGTGGCCAGAAGGCCGCCATCGCCGCGGCCAAGCTCGGCCGCCGGGTCGCCGTCGTAGACCGCCCCGACATGGTCGGCGGGGTCTCCATCCACACCGGCACCATCCCCTCCAAGACGCTGCGCGAGGCGGTGCTCTACCTCACCGGCCTCACCCAGCGGGATCTGTACGGGCAGAGCTACCGGCTCAAGGAGGACATCACCGTCGCCGACCTGATCGCGCGCACCCAGCACGTGGTCGGCCGCGAGGTCGACGTCATCCGCAGCCAGCTCTCCCGCAACCACGTCGCCCTCTTCGCCGGCACCGGCCGCTTCGCCGACCCGCACACCGTGGCGCTGCGCGAGGTGAACGGCGACGAACGGCTGCTCAGCGCCGAGCACATCGTCATCGCCACCGGCACCCGGCCGGCCCGCCCCGACAGCGTGGAGTTCGACGGGCGCACGATCATGGACTCCGACAACGTCCTCACCCTCGAGCACGTGCCGCGCTCCATGGTCATCGTCGGCGCCGGCGTCATCGGCATGGAGTACGCCTCCATGTTCGCCGCGCTCGGCAGCAAGGTGACGGTGGTGGAGAAGCGCGCGGGCATGCTCGACATGTGCGACCTCGAGATCGTCGAGTCGCTCAAGTACCACCTCAGGGATCTGGCGGTGACGTTCCGCTTCGGAGAGACCGTCGCCGCGGTGGAACGCCATCCGCGGGGCACCCTCACCGTCCTGGAGAGCGGCAAGAAGATCCCGGCCGACACGGTGATGTACTCGGCCGGCCGGCAGGGCCTGACCGACGAGCTCGACCTCGGGAAGGCGGGCCTGACGGCGGACGCGCGCGGCCGGATCGCGGTCGACGAGCACTACCGCACCGCCGTCCCGCACATCTACGCCGTCGGCGACGTCATCGGCTTCCCCGCGCTGGCCGCGACCGCGATGGAACAGGGCCGGGCCGCGGCACACCACGCGTGCGGGGAACCGGCCGGGCGGATGCACCAGCTCCAGCCGATCGGCATCTACACCATCCCGGAGATCAGCTTCGTCGGCCGGACCGAGGACCGGCTCACCGAGGACCGGGTGCCGTTCGAGGTGGGCGTCTCCCGCTACCGGGAACTGGCCCGCGGGCAGATCATCGGCGACTCGCACGGCATGCTGAAACTGCTCGTCTCACCCGAGGACCGCACCCTGCTCGGCGTGCACTGCTTCGGCGCCGGGGCCACCGAGCTGATCCACATCGGGCAGTCCGTGATGGGCTGCGGCGGCACCGTCGACTACCTGGTCGACGCGGTCTTCAACTACCCGACGCTGGCGGAGTCCTACAAGGTCGCCGCCCTGGACGCCACGAACAAGCTGCGGCACATCGACCGCCTCGGGGACTGAGGTACCGGACGGACTGAGGCAAGGGACCGGGAACCCGGTGTCAGCGGTCCCGCTCGGCACCGGGCAGCGCCGTGTCGTCGACGACGTGGACGGCGGCCTCCTCCGCGCCGGCGGCTCCGCCGTCGACGCCCACGTCGAAGGCGACCTCCTCCTTCGTGGTGTCCGCGTGGGCCCCCTCGTCCGGCGCGACCAGGCGTCCGGCGCGGTCGCCGCCCGCCTCGGGGTCGGTCGGCTCCCCCTCGCCCCCGGGCAGGTCCCCGACCTCGTCCCCGGCGGGCACCCCGGCGTCCGGCACCTCCTGGGCGAGCCGCTGGTCCAGGCTCTCGCCCTCGTGCTGCTCCGCCGCCGTGGTGCCGTACTTGGTGACGCCGAGCGGCCTCTCGGGCGGCGACCAGCCCTCGTCGAGGGTGTCGTCGTAGGTCCGTTCGCCGACGGCGTCCTGCAGGTCGAGCGGAGCGGCGTCCGCCTGCTCCTCGTTGGTCCCGGTCGGCTGGTAGGCGTCGTCGCCCATCGGCGCGGGGGCGGTCTCCTCGCTGCTCATGGTGGTCTCCTTCGCGCACTGCGCCTGATCGGATCCGTCGGGTGTCCCGATCCGCGTTTCCCGATGCGCGCCGTCCAACCCCACCGGTCCCCACGTGACCCAGGAGGTGGGCGTTGCCAGAGTGACGAGGAGGGCTATCATCACTCGCACACACGCTGTGATCGCCCGGCGACGCACCGACCGGGCGGGATCCACCACGCCATTTGGCCGCTTCTGGCCCGAGGTGAACCCCTCACCGGTCAGGAGTGCAGCACCACCCCCACCCCACCGACGACGTCGGGGTCAGGTCGTCCTCGCGACGTGCACGACGGAAAGCAGCGCAAACGATGAGCAACAACAGGGGCAGAGGGCTCCAGGCCAACGCCCTCGGCACGTTCGACACCGTGGTGATGGCCGTCGCGGGCAGCGCCCCGGCGTACTCGCTGACCGCGACCACCGCGGTCCTCGTCGGCGCGGTGGGGCTGGCCAGCCCGGCGGCGCTGCTGTACTGCGCGATACCCATGCTGGGCATCGCGCTGGCCTTCAGCTACCTCGGCCGCATCGACGTGAACGCGGGCGCCAGCTACTCGTGGGTGGGGCGCACGCTCCACCCGTTCCTGGGCTTCATCAGCGGCTGGGCGCTGGTCATCTCGACCACCATCTTCATGGTGGCCGGTTCGCTGCCCGCCGGTTCGATGACCCTGGCCCTGTTCGACGACGATCTCGCCGGGAACACCGCGCTGGCGACGGCGGTCGGCGCGGGCTGGTTCCTGGTCATGCTGCTGGTGGTGCTCGGCGGCGCCCGGCTCACCGCCCGCGCGCAGCTGATCATGTCCGGCGTCGAGCTCGCCATCCTGGGCCTGTTCGCGGTGCTCGCCCTCGTCCACACGGACAACGCACGGGCCTTCGACTGGTCGTGGCTGGGCTTCTCCCACTTCGACGGAATGTCCGGCTTCGCCTCGGGCGCCCTCATCGCCGCCTTCTACTACTGGGGCTGGGACGTCACCAGCAACCTGAGCGAGGAGACCCGCAACAGCCGCCGTACGACGGGCCTCGCGGGACTGATCGGGGTGGGCGTCGTCTTCCTGCTCTTCGAGGTGTTCACCATCGCGGTGAACGTCATCCTCAGCTCCCGGCAGATCGAGGAGAACGACGCCAACGTGCTGGCGGTGCTCGGCGAGGAGATCTGGCCGGGCTGGGGCGGCAAGCTGCTGCTGGTGTCGGTGATGCTGTCCACCATCGCCACCCTGGAGACCACGCTGATCCAGGTCACGCGTTCCCTGTTCGCGATGGGCCGCGACCGCACGATGCCGTCCGCGCTGGGCAAGGTGCACCGCACCTGGAACACCCCCTGGGTGGCCATCACGGTGGTCGGCGCGGTGGCCATGGTGATGCTGGTGGCCTCCAACGCCCTGGGCACGGTGGGCGACATCCTCTCCGACGCCATCTCGGCGATCGGCCTGCAGATCGCCGTGTACTACGGACTGGCCGGCCTCGCGGTGGTCGTCGCGTACCGCAAGATGCTGCTGAAGTCCCCGGCCAACTTCCTGCTGGGCGGACTGTGGCCGCTGTTCGGCGCCGGGTTCATGTTCTGGGTCTTCGTCGAGTCGCTGGGCGAGCTGAGCACCGCGGCCATCACGATCGGCATCGGCGGGCTCGCCGTCGGCCTGGTGCCGATGCTGTGGTACTGGCGCCGCGGCAGCGACTACTACCGGCCCGCCCGCCTGGACGCCTCCCGCACCGTGGAAGCGGACTACGTCGTCCCCGACGCCTACGCGGCGCCCGCGGGCACCCGGGCCCACGAAGGTCTCCCCACCGACTTCTGAGGGAGTCCCAGATGGCGCGCGAACGCTTCACCCCCGACTACGACCCCGACTGCGGCGACGCCTCCCTCACCTCCAGCCGTCACGACATCGTCATCGGCCGCTGGCAGGGCCTGCGGGAACTGCTGCGCGCCACCGGCCCGGACTGGCTCGCCCGGGGTCACCGGATCCGCCTGCTCGCACAGGCCTGCGCCGCGAACTCGACGGTGGAGACGTGGCTGGCCGCCGAACCCCGCAGCGCCGACGCGCTGGTGCTGCGGGCGGCGACGGAGACCGCGCGGGCGTTCAACCTGGCCATCGCCGCGGGCCGGGGCGTGCCGATCGACCAGCACCGCATCGACACCGCGGTGATGGCCTGCCTGCAGGCCGCCGAGGCCTTGCCGGACGACCCCACCCCATGGGTCTCCCTGATCTCCGTGGCGCGGCTGTACCCGGCAGGGGTGCGGCGGCAGGAACTGGCGCGCTGGTGGGACGAGCTGCACGCGCGCGACCCGTACAGCGTGGAGGGCCACCTGCAGGTCCTGCACTACTACTCGGCGCGCTGGCACGGCTCGCACGGCCTGATGTACGACTTCGCCCACGACGCGGCGGGCGTCGCGCCGCCCGGCTGCCCGCTGCCGGTGCTGGTGCAGTACGCGCGGGTCGAGGAGTACCGCCACCTCCTCGACGCGGTCGACGGCGGTCAGTCCGCCGTCGGCCACGGGCAGCACTGGAGCCACGAGGGGGCGGTCAGCGCCGTGCGCCGCACCTGGCAGTGCTGGATGTCGGTCCGGCCCGACGAGGCCATCGCGCCCGGCGAGCTGCGCGACCTCAACCACCTGGCGCACGCGGCCTGCCATGCCGGCGTGCAGGACATCTCGGCGTCTCTGCTGCGGATGCTCGGCCGACGTGCCACGCGGACGCCCTGGTCGTACACGGGCGATCCGGACCAGCAGTTCGCGAAGTTCCGCAGAGAGGCCAAGCTGCGCGTCTGACCGACGGCCGGCAGGGCCGCGCCGCGCACCGGCGGCGCTGCCCTCCCCCGTGTCCGGCTCCGGGCCGGGGATCAGCGCCCGCCCGGTCCGCGGTGCGGTGGCTGCGCGGGGGCCGGGCGCACCGGCGTCGGCGGCATCGGGCACACGGCCGGGCCGTCGCCGTTGACCCTGACCCGCGCGCCGTGGTGACTGATCGTCACGGACGGCCCGGACAGCAGCGTGTAGGCGGCCTTGTCCGGGCCGATCTCCACGCGCAGGCGGCTGTCGAGGAGCTGCACGTGGAAGGCGAGGCGGCTGAACCTCTCGGGCAGCCGGGGCGCGAAGGCGAGGCTGTCGCCGTCGCGGCGCAGGCCGCCGAAGCCCGCCACCAGTGCCGTCCAGGTGCCGGCCAGCGAGGCGATGTGCAGTCCGTCGCGGGTGTTGTGCTCCAGGTCCGCCAGGTCCATCAGCGCCGCCTCGACCGTGTAGTCGTAGGCGAGCCGCAGATGGCCCGCCTGCGCGGCGATCACGGCCTGGACGCAGGCCGACAGGGAGGAGTCGCGGACGGTCAGCGGCTCGTAGTAGGCGAAGTTGCGGGCCACCTGCTCGTCGTCGAAGTGGCTGCCGCACAGGTACATCGCCAGGACGAGGTCCGCCTGCTTGACGACCTGCTTGCGGTACAGGTCGAAGTACGGGAAGTGCAGCATCAGCGGGTACTGCCCGGGGGCGGTGTTCTCGAAGTCCCAGCGCTGGTAGCGGGTGAAGCCCGCGTGCTGTTCGTGCACGCCGAGATCGTCGTTGTAGGGCAGGTGCACGGCCTCGGCCGCGTCCCGCCAGGCGGCGGACTCCTCCTCGTCCACGCCGAGCCGGGCGGCCTGCTGCGGATGGCGTTCCACCGCGTCGGCGGCCGCGAGCAGGTTCGCCCGGGCCATGAGGTTGGTGTAGGTGTTGTCGTCGACGACGGCGCTGTACTCGTCGGGGCCGGTGACGCCGTCGATGTGGAAGGTGCCGTGCGCGTCGTGGTGGCCGAGCGAGCGCCACAGGCGGGCGGTCTCCACCAGCAGTTCCACGCCCGCCTCGCGCTCGAAGCCGGTGTCGCCGGTGGCCGCGACGTAGCGCACGACGGCGTCGGCGATGTCGGCGTTGACGTGGAAGGCCGCGGTCCCGGCCGGCCAGTACGCCGACCCTTCCGAGCCCTCGATGGTGCGCCAGGGGAACGCGGCCCCGTCCAGGCCGAGTTGGGCGGCGCGCTCGCGGGCGGCGTCGAGGGTGTTGTGGCGCCAGCGCAGCGCCTCGGCCACGGCGTCCGGGGCGGTGTAGGTCAGCAGGGGCAGGACGAACGTCTCGGTGTCCCAGAAGGCGTGGCCGTCGTAGCCGGATCCGGTCAGGCCCTTCGCGGGTATCGCGCGCCGTTCGGCGCGGGCGCCGGCCTGGAGGACGTGGAAGAGGGCGAAGCGTGCGGCCTGCTGGATCTCCTCGTCGCCGTCGACCTCGACGTCGGCGCGCGACCAGAAGTCGTCCAGGTAGTCCCGCTGCTCGGCGAGCAGGCCGTCCCAGCCGCTGTGCGCGGCCGCCGCCAGGGCCGCCTCCACCTGGCCGCTCATCGCGGGCCGCGAGCGGACGCCGGACCAGCCGTGGGCGACGAGCTTCTCCACCCGCAGCCGTTGCCCGGGCTCCAGCACGGAGGTGACGGTCAGCCGGGCCACGTCGGCGTCGCTCTCGCTGCTGGTCGTGGTCCGCGGCGGGCCGGTGACGGTGTGGTCGGCGGCGACGGCGACACGCAGGCCGCTGCGCCGGGTGCGGTGCACCAGGCGCAGCTTGTCACGGGAGGCGAAGTGCTCCTCCGGCTCCAGCGGCGACGTCAGCGCCCGCGCCGCGCGCGGGTCGCCGTCCGGCTCGGGCAGGCTCTCGTTGGCGACCAGCTCCGACTGGATCACCACCCGGCAGCGGTCGCCGACCGCCTCCACCTCGTAGGCGACGGCCGCCACGGCCCGCTGGGTCAGCGACACCAGCCGGGTGGAGCGGACCCGGACCGTCGACCCGGCCGGCGAGGTCCACTCGCAGGTGCGCTCCAGCACGCCCCGGCGCAGGTCGAGGACGCGTTCGTGGGCGACCACCTGCCCGTAGCGCAGGTCGAACGGCTCGTCGTCGACGAGCAGCCGCAGGATCTTGCCGTTGGTGACGTTGATGACGCTCTGGCCGGACTCCGGGTAGCCGTACCCGGCCTCGGCGTACGGCAGCGGGTGCAGTTCGTGGACGCCGTTGAGGTAGCTGCCGGGCAGGCCGTGCGGTTCGCCCTCGTCGAGGTTGCCGCGCCAGCCGACGTGCCCGTTGGACAGGGCGAACACCGACTCGCTCTGGGCCAGGACGTCCAGGTGCAGTTCCGTCTCGCGCACGCACCACGGCTCGACGGTGTACGACCGGTGGGTGATCACGCACGCCCTCCCAGCTCGGCGAGGTCCTTGACGACGATGTCGGCGCCGTGCGCGTACAGCGCCTCGCTCTGCCCGACCCGGTCGACGCCGACGACGTAGCCGAAGTGGCCGGAGCGGCCCGCGTCCATGCCGGCCAGGGCGTCCTCGAAGACGGCGGCCCGCGACGGCTCGACGCCCAGGTCCCGGGCGGCGGCGAGGAAGGTGTCGGGACGCGGCTTGCCCGGCAGTCCCCGCTCGGCGGCCACCACGCCGTCGACGCGGACGTCGAAGAGGTCCTCGATGCCGGTCGAGTGCAGCACGTCGCGGGTGTTGGCGCTGGAGGAGACGATGGCGGTCTTCAGGCCCCGAGCCCGCGCCGCCCGGATGTAGCGCAGCGTGCCGTCGTAGGCCTCGACGCCCTGGGTGCGGATCCGCTCCAGCAGCAGGACGTTCTTGCGGTTGCCGACGCCGTTGACGGTCTGCGCCTCCGGCGGGTCGTCGGGGTGGCCCTCCGGAAGTTCGATGCCGCGGGAGGCGAGGAAGGTGCGCACGCCGTCGGCGCGGGGGCGTCCGTCGACGTACTCGTCGTAGTCGGCGCCGATGTCGAAGGGCCGGAAGCCGTCGCCCTCCCGCTCGCGCAGGAAGGCGTCGAACGTCTCCTTCCAGGCGGCCGCGTGCACCACCGCCGTCTTGGTCACGACCCCGTCGAGGTCGAAGAGGCAGGCCTGGATGTCTTCGGGGAGACCGAGCTGCGTCATACCGGACACCCTTCCCCATCGGGGCGGGTCCAGCGGGTGGTTCCGGCCACATGTGCGCGACGGAACACGGGGAAACGCATGGTTGGTCGGGTATGTGGCGGTATGACCGTCTGTGTCACGGACGCGGGGCGGGTGGCACACTCTGGGGTGTGCCGCCGACGTTCGACGACCTCCTCGCCCGTGCCCGTGCCCTGCCCCGGGACGGCCGCCGTGCGGTGCTCGGCATCGCCGGCAGCCCGGGCGCTGGCAAGACGACGCTCGCCGAGCACCTGGTCCGCGAACTGAACGGCGACGGGGAGCCGTGGGTGGCGCACGTCCCCATGGACGGCTTCCACCTCGCCGACGCCGAACTGGACCGGCTCGGCCGCCGCGACCGCAAGGGCGCGCCGGACACGTTCGACGCCGCCGGGTACGCGGCGCTGCTGCGGCGGCTGGGGGAGGACACCGCGGACGTCGTCTACGCGCCGGGCTTCGAGCGGGTGCTGGAGCAGCCGGTCGCGGGCGCGATCCCGGTGCCGCCGGCCGCCCGGCTGGTGGTGACGGAGGGCAACTACCTGCTGCTGGAGACGGGCGCGTGGGCGCGCGTGCGGCCGCGCCTCGACGAGGTGTGGTTCTGCGAACTCGACGAGGACGAGCGGGTGCGCCGACTGGTCGCCCGGCACGAGGAGTTCGGCAAGGACCACGAGGCGGCCGTGGCCTGGGTGGAGCGCTCCGACCAGCGCAACGCCGAACTGGTGGCGGCGACGCGCGGGCGGGCGGACCTGGTGGTGCGGGCGGACCTGGTGGTGCGAACCCCGAGGCGGGCGGACGGGCGCACGGGGAGCGGGTGAGGCGGGGCCGCGGTCCCGGGACACCGGTCCCGGAACACCGGTCCCGGGACCGCGGCTTCACGCGCCGGCGCGCAGGGTCAGTTCCGGTTCCGCGCGGGCGTCGCCCGCCACCGGGCCGAGCACGGCGGTGAAGACGTCCGTGCGGACGGTGAGGGCGTCCCCGTCCCGCTCGAAGACCGGGGCGAAGGCCTCCCGTGAGCCGTACTGGACCGCGAACACGCTGAGGTCCTCCGGGGCGCCCGGGGCCGGTCCGGCCTCCAGCGCGCTGGAGGCGACCAGGTGCCGCCAGCCCTCGTCGGGGTCGCCGTAGCCGCGCGGGTCGGCCGCGAGGGCGAACGCCGCCTGTTCCTGGGTGAGTTCGGCGCGGGCGTCGAAGTGGTGGGGGCCCGGCGTCGCGGGATGCGTGAGCCGCAGCGTGCCGGCCGAGGCCACGGCCCCGTCGGCGGTGCGGCGCACCCGGTCGCCGTCGTCGGCCGCGTACGGCAGCCCGGCCAGCAGGTAGGGGCTGCCGGCGAGCCGCTCCACCGCGACCACCGTCCACAGGCGGGCGCCGTCCGTGACGTACAGCGAGCGGACATGGCGCAGCACCTGGTCGGGGCCGACGACCGGCTTGGTCACCAGCTTGGCCGCGAGGCCGTCGGCGCGTACGTCGCGGACCCGGACCCGCCCCATGGGGCGGCACAGCAGGAAGCCGTCGGTCACCGGACCGAACCCGTGCTGACGGTTGACGGCCGCCGCCATCCAGTAGGTGCCGTCCGCCTCGACCAGGGACGGGGTCATCCGGTCGTCGAAGGCCACCGAGACCGTGCCGGCCCGCAGTTGGTGCCGGGCGGGCTCCGTCGACGGTGTACGGTGCCAGCGCGTCGTGTCCTGGATCTGCCAGACGAGCATCCACGCGAAGTGGCCGTCGACCCCGCCGTCCGGCTTGACCGCGTGCCGGGCCCACCGGCTGTCGCCCCGGTAGCGGCCCAGGTCGGCTCCGATGCGGGCGCCGAAGTAGCGCAGGCCGAGGACGGATTCGAAGGCGGAGTGCTGCTCGCTGTAGCGGGGGCCGCCGTTGTCGAAGCCGCCGCCGGTGAGCCGGGCGTCGATGTAGCGGGCGAGGGCGTCGCCGTCGGCGGCGAAGACCTCCTCGCCGCTGACCCGGTGGGCTTGGGCGAGGAACGACAGGGAGATCGGGCCGTAGTTGTTGTCGTAGGCGCCGCCGTGCTCGGGGGGCAGCAGAGCGCCCCGGTCGCGGACCCGGTGGGCGCGGATCTCGTCGGCGTAGAGCCCGAGGGCGCGTTCGCGGACCCGCTCGCCCTCCGCGCCCGGCAGGTGGCGGGCCAGCATCAGGCCGCCCACCACACAGCCGATCGCCTGGTTGGCGGCCTCCTGCGGGTTGAAGAAGGTGGCCTCGGTCAGCCAGCGCCAGTAGCCGTGCGCCACCTCCAGCAGCCTGCCCCGCCGGTCGTCGTCCACCAGACCGTCGGCCAGATCGAGGACGTCGACCGCCTGCAGCAGCGCCCACACGGTGCTCGGCCAGTCGCCGATGGGGTGGGCGCCCGCCTGGAGGACGTAACGGGCGTACGGGAGGCCGGAGTCGCGGACCCTGAGGTTGGGGTAGCCGGGGTTGTCCTCGGTGAAGACCCGCCGGTCCAGGTGGAAGGCGAGGCTGCGGCGCACCGCGTCCGGCAGCCGCGGGTCCTCGGTGCGCTGCCAGGCGAGCGCCAGCAGCGAGGTGACGCCGAGGGAGGTGTCGCCGATGTCGTCGGTGCAGTCGGGGTGTTCGAGGCTGCCCTCGGGGGTGAGCCGGGCCAGGGCCTGCTCGGTGACGTCGGCGAGGACGGCGTCGTACGCCTCGGGGGTGTCGGGGAGGTCGTGCAGCGGGCCGCGCTGGTGCGGGAGGTGCACGGGAGGGTGCGGGAGGTGCACGGGGTTCAGCCCTTCATGCCGGAGGTGGCCATGGCGTGGGGTCGGGGTCACCCGACGGGTGCGGGCCGGTGGGCGCGCAGCGCGACGGTCAGTGTGTGCGGGCCCTGGCCGCCGACGTAGACGCGGTTGCCGGCCGTCGCGTCGGTGCCGCCCACCACGGTGTGGTCCTGGCCGGGGTCGTACCGCAGGACGTCGCCGCGGTCCGGCCCGGCGAGCGGTTCGCCGGCCTCGACGCCGACCTCTACCCGGATCTCGTCCTCGCCGGCCCGGTAGGTCATCGGCCCGGTCGTCAGGCACCAGCGTCCGTCGCCGATCGGCACGGCGCCCTCCGGCACGCCGCCCGGCCGGAAGGTCAGTTCGAGGGCCCAGGGCACCGGCGGTCCGCTGATGTCGATCCGCAGGTCCGCGCCGTCCTCCCGCAGGTCCACCTCCACGCGGGTGGTGTGCGAGACCTCGTCCCGGGGCCGGTCCGGGAAGGCCATGGCGGCCGAGAAGCGTCCCTCGTCCGCCATCCGGTAGGCGCCGTCGTCCCGCCGCAGGGCCGGCGGGAGCGGCTGGTAGTAGGCGGCCGTGAGGGTTTCGGTGAGCCGGTAGCGGGTGTCGGTGAGCCGGTGCATGTCGGCGGCGCGGAACGGGCCGAGGTCGAAGAAGCCCCGGGAGAGCCGGACCGCGTCGAGGACTGCCTCGCCGGCGAACAGGCGCAGGAACGTGGGATTGCAGGCCAGGCCCGAACGGATGCGCCGGTGCCCGGGCACGTCGGACCCGCCGTACACCACCGTGTGCGCGCCGTGCGAGGCGTGTGCGGCCAGGCGTGCGGAGGCGATGTACCGGTCGCGCGGGAGCCGTTCCGCGGCCGGGGCCGGCAGGACGTGGCACAGGTCCGGGGTGAGGAGGGTCTCGGCGAGCAGGCCGGGGTCGTCGATGCCGCCGGCGGCCGCCAGTCGCGCCGCCCGGCTGAAGTCCCCCCGGCCCGTGCGGATCGCGAGCAGCCGGTAGTGCGGCAGGTAGGGCGCGAGCGGGAACGGGTGGTGCTGGTCCTGCCGTCGCGAGTGGACGGTCTCCACCGTCGCGTCCGGCCTGATGAGGTCAAGGGTCGTGGTGAGGTTGCGTTCGACGGCGTCCAGCAGGTCGGCGCGGCCGAGCACTCCGGCCAGCAGCAGCAGCGACGGGTTGGACACGTGGGCCGCGTAGTTGGCGCTGCGTTCCGAGTACAGGCCGTCCGCGTCGATGTCGACGCCCTCGCCGAGCCACTCCTCGACCCGGTCGAGCAGCCGGTCGTCGGGGAAGGACCGGTGCAGCCGGGCCAGCGCCGCGCACAGCTCCCAGCGGTGGTTGGGGGTGTGCACCCCGCCGGTGAGGAGGCTGTCGGTGGCGGCGCGGGCGATCCCGGCGAGCGCGGCCGTGACGTCGCGCAGTTCCGGCCCCGCGCCGGCGGCGAGGACGTGCGCGTCGCACACGTCGTTGACGGTGAACGCGGAGTCGGGCGGTGACTGCACGTTGTCGCCGCCGGCGAAGAGGCCGGTGGACGTCTGCGCGGCCCGCAGGGCGCGCAGGTGGGTCGTCGCGGCGGCGACGGCCCGCCCGCTGCCGTGCAGCACCGACTCCGGGGAGCGGTAGGCCGCGACCAGCGTCTTCACCCGGCGCGCCAGGACGCGGTGGGGCATCCCGGCGGGTTCCTCGTCGGGGCCGGCCGCCAGCGGGGCGGCCGACCTGTCGGCGGCGCGGGCCACCGCGCGGACGAACTCGTGGTCGAGCGGGGTGGGCACGGTCAGTCCTTCAGTCCGGCGTTGATGTCGGCGCCCATCACGTAGCGCTGGAAGACCAGGAAGATGGCGATCAGCGGGATCATGGAGATGACCGACGCGCCGAGCAGGACCGACCAGTTGATGTTCTGCGCGCCGACGATGCTCTGGATGCCGATCTGCACGGTGAACTTGCTGGGGTCGTTGAGCATCAGCAGCGGCCAGATGTAGTCGTTCCACCGCCACTGGAAGGACAGGATGGCGAGGGTCAGCATGATGGGCCGGGAGAGCGGCACCATGATCCGCAGGAAGATCGACAGTTCGCGGGCGCCGTCGATGCGCGCGGCCTCCACTAGTTCGTCGGGAACCGTCAGGAAGAACTGGCGGAACATGAAGCATCCGGTCGCGGTGAGCACGGCCGGCAGGATGATGCCCGCGAAGGAGTTGTAGAGGCCGAGGTTGCGGACGACCAGGAACTCCGGGGCGAGCATGACCTCGGACGGCAGCATGGTGGTGGCCAGGATGCAGATGAAGAACGCCTTGAGCCACTTGTTGTCGTACTTGGCCAGCGCGTAACCGGTGCAGCAGCTCACGCCCACCGTGAGAACCGTCGTGATCACGCACACGATGATCGTGTTGATGAAGTACTGGGAGAAGTTGGCGCTGCGCCACGCCGTCAGGTAACCCGACAGGGTGGGGTTGTGCGGAACCAGCGTCAGCGGATACGAGAACAGGTCCGAGGCCGGTTTGAGGGAGCTGAGGATGAACCACAGCACCGGCAGCCCGTACAGGCAGGCGAGGATCCACAGCAGTGCCGTCGCGGGCACCGCCCGCCGGAGCCCGCCGCTGCTCGCTCCGCGGGGTCGCTTCTTCGGGACGGCCCGTCCGGGACCGGCGTCGACGGGGCGAGGAATGTCTGTGGTTGTCATCGGTTCTCCACCCGCCGGTTGACGATCAGCTGGATGATCGCGACGGCCATCAGAATGAGCATGAGCACGAATGACGCGGCACTCGCGTAGCCGATCTGACCCCGTTTGAAGCCGGTCTCATAGATGTACTGGACGAGCAGGTTGTTCGACGTTCCGGGTCCGCCGTTGTTGAGGGCGACGAACACCGGGTATTCCTTCATCGCGTTGATCGTGTTGAGCAGGATGACGATGAACGAGGTGGGCGCGATGCTCGGCAGGGTGATGCTGACGAACTGCCGCCAGGGGCCGGCTCCGTCGAGGGCGGCCGCCTCGTAGTACGAGGTGGGCACGTTCTTGATCGCCGCTATGAACAGCAGCATCGAGAAACCCGTCCAGGCCCAGGACGCCGCCATCACCACCACCAGCAGGGACAGGTCCGCGTTCGACTGCCACGGGACGGCGCCCCCGCCGAGCTTCTCGATGAGGTAGTTGACCAGTCCGAAGTTCTCACCGAACAGCCACCGCCACAGAACACCCACGACGATGGGCGACAGCAGCCACGGAATGAAGAAGATGACGCGGGCGACCGACGTGCCCTTGGCGTGCTTGCTCACCACCAGGTTGGCGGCGGCCAGCGCGAGCGCGAAGTTCAGCGGTACGAAGAGCACCGCGTACAGCAGCGTCCGTGTCAGCGCGTCGTAGAAGGTGGAGTCCCCGAACAGGTGGTGGTAGTTGTCCAGTCCGACGAACTGGAACGCTCCCACGCCCGTGTAGTTCGTGAAGGAGTAGACGAGCCCGATCACCGCCGGCCACACGAAGAACAGCGCGAAGAGCACCACATTGGCCGCGATGAGGACGAGCGGCGCAAGAATGTACTTACTGCGTCTCCTGGGCGAGCTCGCGGACACGGCCGAGGCGCGTTTTGTCATCTTCCTGACTCCGTGGTGCTGGTGGAATGGATTCCTGTGGGCTCAAGGGCCATGAGCCCGGCATCGCATGGGCACCAGGGCCGGGCGGCGGGGTCTGCTCCGCCGCCCGGCCCTGTGGCCTACGACGCGCCGCCGACCTGCTGGTTGTAGCCGGCCACGATGTTCTCCAGGGCCTTCTCGGGCGACTGCTGGCCGTTGATCGCCTTGCCGAGCTCCGCCTTGGTCGGGTCCTCGGTGAGGCTCTTGCCCTTCAGCACCCAGTTCGTCTGCGCGCTGTTGAAGTAGCCGGAGATCGGGTCGTAGAGCGGGATCTCCTCGTTGTAGAGCTTGAACGCCGCCTGCGCCGCCTCGGACTTGAAGGGGTACTTCGGGCTCAGACCGCTCTCGACGGGCAGGAACCCGGACGCCGCGCACAGCTCGGTGTAGTGGTCCGGCTCGTACAGCCAGGACATGAACTTCTTCGCGGCGGTGGCCGCGGCGCCGTTGTTGTTGAACCCGACCATCATGCCGCCGCTGTTGACGTCACTGGCCTGCACCGGCTCGGCGGGGGTCGGGACGCTCGCCCAGTCGAACTTCTTGATGCTCTCCGAGAAGGCGGCGACCTGCCACACGCCGGACCAGTAGGCGACCACGTCACCGCTCTGGAACATGGCCGACGGGTCGGCGCCGCTGGTCCACACCGACTTCGGCATGATCTTGTCGTCGTTCCATCCGACGAAGGTGTTCACGGCCTTCTTGGTCGCGGCGTCCACCGAGAACTTGCCGGAGGAGTCGGCGTGAACGTACTTGCCGCCGAGCTCGTACACCATGGCGCGCAGCCGGGACGGCGACTGGTCGAAGGTGAGCGAGTACTTGGCGCCGGTCTTCTCGCGGACCTTGTTCGCCGCCTTGATGAACTCGGTCCAGGTCCACGTCTTCTGCGGCGAGGTCGGGAAGGAGACCCCGGCCTTCTCGAACAGCGACTTGTTGATGAACAGGCCCGACGCGGTGACGTCCGAGGGGATGGACAGCACCTTCCCGGACGAGTCCTTGGCCAGGAAGTTGGCGTTGATGTTGTTCGCCTTGTTGTCGGCGATGGAGCTGAGGTCGATCAGCTTGTTCGACCAGATCGGGTCGAGGGCCGGGACGGCCGCCACGTCGGGCAGGGAGTTCGCCTGCGCGGCGTTGTGCAGCTTCGTCGTGTACCCGTCGTAGGGGATGTTGACGAGCTTGACCTTGACGCCGGCTTCCTTCTTGTACTGAGCGACCAGCTTCTTCCAGCCCGCGTCCTGCCCCGGAACCGTGGAGATCCAGAACGTCAGGGACTTGGAGGTACCGCCCGAGGACCCGGAGCCGGAGCCGCAGGCGGAGATCAGCAGGGCACCTGCCGTCGCCACGGCAGCGAGGGGAACCACGCGGCGTATGCCGCCGCGGCCGAGCCGGCGGGAGCGCCGCACACCCACATTGGTCATCTTCGATCCCTTTTTTCTTCGGAGGGGACGGAGCACGGCGCCGACTGAAGCGGCACTGGTGCATTGTGCGAGGAATTTTCGCTTTCCGGGGGCGCGGCCTCGCCCGGCCGCGTCGCCTTCGCGGGTGGGATCCCCGGCCATGAGGGCCGTCGTCGCACAAGCACGCCCTCGTGCGGCTCCCGTACGTCGCGTACGGGCGGGACGCCAACCCAAACCGGTGTTCCCGACCGGCTTAGAAAGCGCTTGTCCGGACATTGGCAGACCGAGTCCGAGGGCGTCAATCCTTCGTCCGCGCCGCATCGGTCACGGTTTGGACTCCTCGGGCCACCGCGAGCCGCGCGGCGCCCACGACCGTACCGAGATCACCGAGCGTGCTGCTGACGACCTCGGTGGGCCAGCTCAGGCGTGCCAGTTCGTCCCGCACACCGGGCAGGAGCTGCGGGAACGCGCCGGTGCTGCCGCCCAGCACGATCAGTCCGGGGTCCAGCACGGCGGTCACGGCGGCGGCCAGCCGGCCCACGTCGGCGGCGTGCCGGCCTATCACGGCGCGGGCGGAGGGCCGGCCCTGCGCCGCGAGGGCGAAGAGTTCCTCGGTACTGGTGGGGCAGGGCCCGTCGGCGTCCTGCCAGGCCCGCGCCGCCCTGCGCAGCAGGGAACGGGCCCCCACGTGCTCCTCCAGGGCCTCCCGGCGCGGCTCGCGGCCCTCGTCCCACGGGTAGGGCAGCCGGGCCAACTCACCCGCGGCGCCGTTCGCGCCGCGCAGCACGTGGCCGCCGACGACGATGCCGAGACCGATGCCCACGCCGATGCGCAGGTAGCCGAAGGTCCGCCGGCCGCGGGCGGCGCCCTCGTGCAGCTCCGCGAGCGCGGCGCAGTTGACGTTGTTCTCCAGGTGGACGGGCACCCCCGGCGGCAGCGCGACGGTGACCGCGTCGTAGACGGGCCCGGCCTTGGCGGTCGCGGGGCGCATGCCGGCGCCCTCACGGTCCCACGCGGTGACGTCGCCGACGGCGACGACGATGGCGCGCAGCGGGGCGCCGGCGGGCAGCGCGGCGAGGGCTCCGCGCACGGCTTCGGCGGCCTCCTCGCGGGAGGCGGCGGTCTCGGCGAGCAGGGTTCCGTCCAGGGCGCAGCCGCGCACCCGCGTCACGGCGGGGCCGAGATCGACGGCGAGGACGGCGCCGGCGGCCGGTCCGAGGCCGTAGACGGCGGCGGACCGGCCGGTGCCGCTGGAGGCGGTGCCGGAGTGGGCGGCGAGGCGGGCGCTCTCCAGTTCCGCGACGGCGGAGGACACCGTCGGCTTGGACAGGCCCGCCAGGGCCGCGAGCTGGGGCCGGGTCGCGCTGCCGGCCTCGGCCAGCACGGCGAATACGGCGCTCGCGCTCTCGGTCAGGCGGGGGGCTTCCGCCACGTCGTGTTCCACAGTTCCCCCACGGGTCAAGGGCCGCGTCCACGGGACGGTTCCGCGGCAGGCGGCGATGGATGCCCGGGTGTCGCGGCCGACAGCGCGGCCGCCCGGACGGTCGTCCCGGTGGCCGGCTGTGCGACACCTCTTGACGCACTGTACTTCGTTAGTTAACTTCCTAACGAAGTTCACGGTACTCGCCTGCCGTGATCCGCACGAGGCCTGTCCCGGGGCTTCCCGAACGCTGCAACTGCTGTTCACCAAGGCACGGTTCGCCCACCGTTGCACCTCCACGCAACGACGAAAGAGGATCCGTGCAGGACACCCTGCCCCTGGTGGTCGGCATCGACGTGGGCGGCACGAAGACGCATCTGCGCGCCGTCGTGGGGAACGCCCGCGTCGCCGACCACGTCCGCTCGAGCGGCGGCTGGCGGCCGCACGACCCGGTGGCCGCCGCCGGCTGGCTGGCCGCGCTGGTGGCCGAGGCGCTGCCCGCGGGCGCGCGCCCGTCCGCGCTGGCCGTGGGCGGCCACGCCTGCGAGACCCCGCGCCAGTGCGCTCCGGTCCGCACCGCCCTGCAACTGCACTTCGGCGCCCCCGCGCTGGTCGTGGGGGACGCCGAGCTGCTCGTGCCCGCCGCGGGTCTGGACAAGGGGGTCGGCCTGGTGGCCGGCACCGGCTCGGTCGCGGTGGGCCGGCTCGCCGACGGCAGCCCCGTACAGGTGGGCGGCTGGGGCGCGGTGCTGGGCGACGAGGGCGGCTCGGCCGGGCTCGTCCGCGAGGCGGCCCGCGCCGTATGGGCGGCGCACGACCGCGGGGAGCGGCCCGACGCGCTGGCGCTCGGGCTCGTCGAGGCGTTCGGCGTCCCCGAGGTGCCCGCGCTGGGCGCCGCGCTGGAGGCCGCGACGGACGTCTCCGCGGACTGGGGCCGGCACGCGCCGGTCGTGTTCGCGGCCGCCGACGCCGGCTCCGCGCTCGCCCGCACCGTGATCGCCGAGGGCGGCCGCCGCCTGGCCGCGCTCGTCCGACGGCTCGCGGCGCGCGGGGTCGCGGTCGACGACGTGGTCGTCGCCGGCGGCACGGTCCTCGGTCAGCCCTCGCTCTACGACGCCTTCACCTCGGCGCTCGCCTCCTCCGTCCCCGGCGCGCGGCCCCGGCCGCTGCGCGAGGCGCCGGTCGAGGGCGCCGTCGCGCTGGCCCGTTCGATCCTGTGAACCGCACGGCGCGCGTTCACCCGCGGGCCATGCCGCGGTCGCCGCTCCCTCTACGGCCCGACAGCGCCCGGCCGTAGATCTTCGCTGGAGCACCACGGAACGCACCGGATCCACCGTGTCCGCACCCATGCGGACACGTCGCTCCACTCCCCCGATCCCCTTCCCGGCCGCACGGCCGCGGAACCGAAGAGAGGCACGCGCATGCCGTCCCCAGCCGGGCACCCGTCCCCCTCGCACCAGTCCCCCTCTCCGACCGGCCGGCTCGCCGTCGACCGGAGGAAGTTCCTCAAGACCTCCCTCGGCGTCACGGCCGGAGCGTTCGCCGTGCCCGCCTTCGCCGCGTGGCCGGCCGCCGCGGACACCGCGGCCGGCACCCCGGCCGCCGCCGCGTTCGTCGACGACTACAAGAGCAACGTCCTGGCGAACCTCACGCCGGAGACCAACGCGGTGGTGCGCGCGCTCGGCGGCTTCGCCGAGGTGTGGAAGACCGGCGGCGCGTGGAACACCGGCACGCCGCTGCGGCCGGAGGTGCTGCGCGCCAACATGCGCTACTGCGCGCAGCTCACCGCCGCGCGCACGGACGCGCAGGCGAAGGAGGCGTTCCTCTACGACCGCCAGCACCAGAGCTACGCGATGATCGCGGGCCTGGGTCCGCTCGCCGAGCCGTACAAGGCGGGCGCGAAGGCGGTCACGTCGATCACCAGCGCGCCCGACGGCACGCCCGCGACCACGATCAGCGACGCGGTGCCCGCCGGCGCCCCCGCCGGCTCCGCGCTCGGCGCCGGTGCGCACGACTCCGCGCTCGGCAAGGTGGCCGAGCTCGTCGACACGGTGCGCGGCCCGTACGCCTCCGGCAACCCGGCCAAGTACGCCTTCCAGTACCCGCGTCCGTGGCGCATGAACGAGGACAGCGAGGTCGTCGACACCGGCGCGAAGGACGCACTCGGCTACCCGGTGTACGACTCGCGGGTCGTCGTCGCTCCCCAGCTGCTGCGCCAGCGCAGCACCTCCCCGGTGGACGACGGCGGCTTCCCCAGCGGCCACACCAACGCCTTCCACCTGGCGTCCCTGGCGTTCGCGTACGCCGTGCCCGAGCGGTTCCAGGAACTGGTGACGCGGGCCTTCGAGCTCAGCCACACCCGGATCATGGCGGGCATGCACTCCACGGTCGACGTCCTCGGCGGGCGGGTCATGGCCACCGCGCTGGCCGCCGCCACGCTCGCCGATCCGGCGAACGCGGAGCTGAAGGCCGCCGCCCGCGCCCAGGCCCTGGCCTACTTCCAGGAGCAGACCGGCGCCACGGCCGACACCCTGTACGCCTACGCCCACACAGCCGCCCCGGGCGCCGACCCGTACGCGGACCGCGACGCCAACGCCCGCGCGGTGCGGCCCCGGCTGACGTACGTGCTGACCCGGCACGGCCGCAGCGAGCCGATGACCGTGCCGAAGGGCGCGGAGGTGCTGCTGGAGACGCGGCTTCCGTACCTGGACGCCGGGCAGCGGCGGGAGGTGCTGCGCACGACCGCGCTGCCCTCCGGGTACGTCCTGCTGGACGGCTTCGAGCAGTGGGGGCGGCTGAACCTGTTCGCCGCGGCGGACGGGTACGGCTCCTTCGACTCCGACGTGACCGTCGCCCTGGACGCGGCGGCGGGCGGCTTCGCCGTGGCCGACAGCTGGCGCAACGACATCGACGGGGCCGGCGGGCTGACCAAGCGGGGCAGCGGCACGCTGACCCTGACGGGCCGCAACACCTACACCGGCGGCACCACCGTGACGGACGGCGTGCTGGTGGCCGGCTCGTCCCACGCCCTGGGCCACGGCGACGTGCGGGTGCTCGGTGGCACGCTGCGGCTCCAGCGGCCGGCCGAGGTGCGCGGCGGGTACCGGCAGGAGTCGGCGGCCCTGGAGGTGACGCTGCGCGCCGGGCAGGACGCGGCCCTGGAGGTGACCCGGCGGGCGCTGCTGGGCCCGGGCAGCGTGCTGTCGCTGCGCCTCGACGCCGAGCGGCCCCCGGCCGCGGGCAGCACGGTGCCCGTCCTGGCCGCCGCAGTGCTGCGCGGTCAGTTCGACCGGGTGGAGCTGAACTCCCCCACCCTGCGGGCCGTACCCGTCTGCACGGCGGAAGGTCTGTCGGTACGACTCCTGAAGCGGTGACGCCCCCGGTGGCGGGAGCCGGTGCGAGAGTGGGGCCATGAGACGGCCCCCGATCGCTCCCGCCACCTCACGGCCGGCGTCACCGCGGAGCGGATGATGGCGCCGGAACAGCACTCGGCCCTGGACCGGGGCACCCGTGACGGCCCGGAGCGGCCGGCGCCGGACGCGGCGCCGCCGCGCCGGGCCGCGCGGCGCCTGCTGACACCGCTCCTGGTGGCCGTGCTGCTCGCGCAGATGGCGGTGGCGATGGTGACGACCGCCGGCCGGCAGACCCCGACGATCGACGAGCCGGTGTACGTCGGCACGGCGGCCGGCTATCTGCACGAGCACCGCGTGCGCCGCAACCCCGAGCACCCGCCGCTCGGCAAGCTCCTCGTCGCCGTCGGGGTGGCGGCCGCCGACCCGCACGTCGACACCTCATCGCCCGGCGACCAGGGCCGGTTCGGGCGGCACCTGCTGTACGAGTCGGGCAACGACCCCTGGCGCCTGATGCTGTGGTCCCGCCTGCCGGTGATCGCGCTGACGCTGCTGTTCGGGCTCGTGGTGTTCGCCTTCGCGCGGGACCTCGCCGGTCCGGCGGGCGCGCTGACGGCGCTCGCCCTGTACGCCTTCTGCCCCGACGTGATCGCCCATGGATCGCTGGCCACCCTCGACGTGCCGGCCGCGGGGTTCGTGCTGACGGCGGTGTGGCTGCTGTGGCGGGCCCGCCGGCGGCCCCGGCGGTACCTGCCGCTGGCCGGACTCGCCCTCGGTGCGGCGGTGGCCACGAAGATGAGCGCGCTGCCGGCGGTTCCGGTGCTGGCGGCGACGGCCGCCTGGCAGATGTGGCACGCCGGAGCACCGGACCGCCGCGGCACCGCCAGGCCGGACCACCGCAGCCCCGCGACGCCGGACCACCGCACCACCGCCGGACCAGACCGCCACATCACCGCCGGACCAGACCGCCGCGCGACCGCGGCGCGGGCCGTCGCGGGCGCGGTCGTCGTGACGCTCGCCGCCGTGGCCGTCGTCTGGGCGTCGTACCTGGCGGTCGATCCGCGGCTGCGCTGGTCGCCGGGGCAGCACGTCCCCGCCGTGCACGGGCTGCGCGGGCTGCTGGTGCGGCTGCTGCCGTTCCCCGAGGCATACCGGGACGGGATGCGCGTGCAGTTCGGCCTGGAGAACCGCCCCTGGCAGGGCTTCCTCTTCGGCCGTCTCTACACCGGCTCGCGCTGGTACTACCTGCCGGCCGCGCTGCTGGTGAAGACGCCGCTGGGGCTGCTGGCCCTGGGGGCCGCCGGCGGCGTCGCCGTGCTCGCGGTGCGGCGGCTGCGGCCCGCGGCGCCGTACGTGCTGCTGCCGGCGGCCGTGCTGCTGGCCGCGGCCATGCACGGGTCGCGGGACCTCGGCACCCGGTACGCCGTCTTCGTACCGATGTTCCTCGCCGTCGCGGCGGGCTGCGTCCCGACGCTGCGGTGGCGGTGGGCGCCCTGGGCGACCGGCGCCCTGGTGCTGTTCGTCGCGGTGAGTTCGCTGCGGACGTTCCCCTATTACCTGCCGTACGGGAACGAGGCGTTCGGCGGGCCGGCCAGGACCCATCTGCGGCTGCACGACTCCAACGTGGACTGGGGACAGGACCTGGGCCGCCTCGCGGACCGGCTGCGCGAGCGCTACCGGGGCGAGCGGATCTGGTTGGTCTACAAGGGCAGCGGTGTGCCGTCCGCCTACGGCATCGACGCCGCCGACCCGCGCGAGGTCCCCGCGCGCGAAGTGCGCGGGCTGCTGGTCGTGTCGGACTCCGCGGTGGCCAAGGCTCGCGGAGAACTCGCCGGCCTGATCGCGAGCAGCCGCCCCGTCGACGAGGTCGGTCACTCGATCACGATCTACCGCCGGTGAGGCAATGCGCTGGTGGCAGGCCGGACAGCGGCGTCCGGCGGGCCGGGAGAGCCGGTGCAAGCCCTGGTCACGGCGGTGGGTGAGCTATGTTGAAGCACTGTGCGAGACAAAGGAGGCGTACCGGTGCCATCGCCACAGCAGGCACGGGCACAGGCATCCGCCATCACCTCGGGCAAGACCGCCCCGGAGGCCGAGGCGTCCCCGACCTCCCAGCTGCGGACGCTGTTCGACCGGCCCCGGCTCTCTCCCGGGCAGCGGCGCATCGCCCAGTACCTGATCGAGCACATCACCGAGGCCGCGTTCCTGTCGATCACCGACCTCGCCGAGCGGGTCGGCGTCAGCCAGCCGTCGGTGACGCGGTTCGCCGCCGCGGTGGGCTTCAGCGGCTACCCCGCGCTGCGCGAGAAGCTGCAGTCGGTCGCCCTGGGCACGCTGGCCGGCGGGCCGGGCGCGGCCGAGGAGAACGGCAGCAACGAGCTGCAGGCGGCGGTCGACGCGGAGATCGAGAACCTGGAGAACCTGCGGCGCGACTTCGCCGACCCCGACCAGGTCATCGATGTCGGCCGCAAGCTGTCCGCGTCGACCCCGCTGACCGTCCTGGGCCTGCGCATCTCGGCCTCGATCGCCGAGTACTTCGCCTACGCCGCCCGCCGCATCCACCCCGACGTGCGGCTGGTGACCCGGGGCGGCAGCATCGCCTACGACGCGCTGTTGCAGTCCCGTGAGGCCGGCGGCACCTGGGTGCTGGCCTTCTCGATGCCCCGGCACGCCCAGGAGACGCTCACCGCGGTGCGGGTGGCCAGGGACGCCGGGCTGAAGGTCGCCCTGGTGACCGACCTGGCGCTCGGACCGGTGGCCGACGAGGCGGACGTCACCTTCACCACGGGCACCGGCTCGCGCCTGGTGTTCGACTCCTACGCGGCGCCGGGCGTGATGGCGGCCGCGCTGCTACAGGCGATGACCGACGCCGACGCCGAGCGCACCCAGGCCCGGCTCGAGGCGTACGAGCAGATCTCCGATCAGCACCAGTTCTTCCTGCGGGATTGACCTGTCCGGCCCTGCCCGGCCGACCCCGCCGTTCTTCCCGTCACCCCACGCCCCACCAAAAGGGGACATTCCCAAACAGATCACGCATGAATGTTTTCATGCTTCTTGCAAAGTAGACGGCATATATAAATACTTCTCACGGATCGCGCCACGGCTCACTCCGAGACACGTTCCGCGCCCCCGTCCCCGCCACCACCCCCCGCACCGCCCGCAGAAAGCCACGGTCCGCCCATGCGTACGCCGCACCAGCCGCCGCATGAACGCCGTACGCCTTCCCGGGCTCCTGCACGAACGCCCGAAGCCGCCGTCTCCTACCCGCGTCGGCGCCCAGGGTGTTCGGTCGGGCCTCGCCTGTGCGAGCGCCCTTGGCGGCCCCGGTCATCCCCTAGGCCGGGGCCGCCCGCCCCCGTCGGACCACCCCTCACGACGCCGCACCCCCGGAAGCGATGATCATGACTCTGACGACGACGCGCATCAGCCCGGACTGGCCGTGCCAGGTCAAGACGCCCGGTTCCTACGACTGGGAGCGCTCGGCCGCCAAGTGGCTGCGCGAACTGGTGCCGGCGCGCTACGCCAGCTACCCGGCCCTCATCCGCCACCCCGTGCTGCTCGCCCGGCACGCGCAGATCCAGGTCCAGAACGAGATCCGGGTCGCCCGCACCGCCCTGCAGACGGCCCGCGCCGACCTGCCGAGGCTGGGCCTGCCCGAGTCGGTCATCGAGCACACCATCAAGCTGTACGCGGCGGAGGTGCTCCAGCTGCAGCACATCGCCCGCAGCGTCCGCGCGGTCACCGACGCCCTGGTCGGCTCGGCCCGCTGAGCGCGCCGAGCGCGCACCGGCTCCGCGGCGCCTGATCCGCGTCGCCCGAGGGAGTCGTGCCCCGTCCCAGCCGCCCGCCGCGGCTGTGGCCGTATCCGCCGCCCGAGCGCCGGGGACCCGCGTGGGGCGGTCCCCCCGGTCGGGTCCGGACCGGGGCGCATGTACCGCTTTCGAGTGGAGTCCGGCCAGGCATCCCCGTGATCGGCCCGCGTGCTGTGTGCCATGCTCGACGGGTGACGAGCGAGCCCTCCATGCCGGCGGAGTCCCGGGCGCTGGACACGGCGGCGCTGGCCAAGGTGGTCGCCAGGCAGCGCGCCGAGATGGAACGGCTGCGCGACCTGGCGGCGACGTCGGCCGTCCTGGAGCGTGCCAAGGGCGCCGTGATGGCGCTCACCGGCTGCTCGCCGGACGCGGCCGCCGAGGAGTTGCAGCGGCGCGCCGAGACCGGCCGGCGGACGCTGCTGGAGGAGTGCTGGATCACCCTCGGGAGTCTGCTGCCGCCGGACGGCCCGGCCGTCGAACGGCAGCGCGTCCGGTCCTCCCACGCCGCCGTCCCCACCTCGCGGGGCCCGGCCGACGAGGACACCACGGGCCTCGGCCCCCTCGGCGCGGCGCTGGCCCGCGCCGCCACACCGCACGACCTGGCCGGCTGCCTGCTGGAGCGGCTCCCCGCGGAGGCCGGCGCCGACGCGGTCGTGATCTACGCCCGGAGGCCCGCCGGGGGGCTGGAACTGATCGGGCACGCGGGCGTCGACCACACCCTGACCGCGCGCTGGCGTCAGGTTCCCCCGCTGAGCGGGACCGCCGCGCTGGACGCGCTGCGCTCGGGCGAGCCTCGCTGGCTGGAGGACGTGGAGACGGACCGCCGGCGGTATCTGCTGATCGAGGATCCGCCCGGCCATTGGCGCTCCCGCGCCTGGCTGCCGCTGCCCGCCGACGGCGACTCGCCCGACGCGTGCCTCGGCATCCTGCGCACCCGCACCGGGCCGTTCCCGGCACGGGTGCGGGAGCAGTTGCTGGCCGCCGCCCGGCTCTGCGCCGGCCGGCTGCGTGCCCTGGAGACGCGCCCGCGGCCCGGCGAGGACGGCGCCGCGGCCGCCGTCCAGACCGTGTTCGACGCGCTGCCCGGCGCCGCCATGCTGCTGACCCCGCTGCTCGCCGGACCGGGAGAGATCGAGGACTACCGGATCGACGCCGCGACCCGGCAGGCCGTCGGCCTGGTCGGCGGGGGCCACCAGGACCTGGTCGGCCGGCGGCTCAAGGAATGCTGTGCGGCCCTGACGGACGAGCCGCTGTGGCGGGGCTTCGCCCGCGCGCTCTCCGGCTCCGAGCCGTTCGAGAGCGAGCCGTTCGCGCACCAGGAGGTCGTGGACGGCGTCGCCGAGCTGTCCGTCCACTCAGTGCGGGCGGCCCGGCTGGGCGAGGGACTCATCGTCACCTGGGTGCGCCACGGCTCCTCCGACCGGCAGCGGCAGCGCCTGGCGGACGTGCAGCGGCTGGGCAACCTGGGCTGGGCGAGCTGGAACCTGGTCACCCGGGAGGCGAGCTGGTCCTCCGAGGTGTTCGCGCTGTTCGGCCGGGACCCCGCGAGCGGACCGGTCGACCTGGGCGGGCTCGTGGACCTGGCGCTGCCCGAGGACGTCCCCGCGCTGGCCGAGGCCCTCGGCCGGCTGCTGGCGGAGGCGAGGCCGTTCGACGTCCCGTTCCGGGTGCGGACCTCGGACGGGCTGCGGCATCTGCGGCTCGTCGCCGAGGCGGTGCCCGACCACCACGGCACGCCCGCCGAGGTCCACGGCGTGGTCCAGGACCTGACCGTGCAGCGCAGCGCCGAACTCGCCCTGGTGGAGAGCGAACGGGCCATACTGACCCAGCACGACGTCCTGCGCGCCGAGCGCACGCTGGCCGCGCGGCTGCAGCACGCGCTGCTGCCGCTGCCGACCAGCCCCGTACGGCCGGCCGGGCTGAGCGTCGAAGTCGCCTACCTGCCCGCCCAGTCCGGCATCCACGTCGGCGGCGACTGGTTCAGCACCCTCGAACTGCCCGACGGGGATGCCCTGTTCGTGGTCGGCGACGTCGCCGGGCACGGCATCGACGCCGTCGCCACCATGGCCCAGCTCCGCTTCACCGCCAAGGGCATGGTCATCACCGGCTCGTCGCTGACCGGCGCCCTGGCCCGGCTCAACACGCTGCTGCTGCACTCCCGCGACACGCACGGCACCGCGACCATGGTCCTCGCCCGCTACTCCCCCGGTGAACGCCGGTTGGTGTGGGCCCAGGCCGGGCATCCGCCGCCGCTGCTGGTGCGCGACGGACGGGCGGGCTACCTCGACCGGCCCCGCGGCATGCTGCTGGGCGCGACCGCCTCGCCGGTGTTCGAGGAGGCGGAGTGCCTGCTGCGGCCCGGCGACCGCGTCGTGCTGTACACCGACGGCCTGGTCGAGCGGCCCGGCGAGGGGCTCGACCGGGGTCTCGACCGGCTCGCGGAGGCCGTCGCCGCCCACCAGGCCGACCACCCCGGTTCACTGGCCCCGCTGCTCGCCGCGGTGCTGGACGGAGAGGACCGGGACGACGTGTGCGTCCTCGACATCCGGGTCCCGGCCGATGCCGGGCCCGCGGAGCCGGCAGCACGGAGTTAGGGCCTGTCCGGGCCGGGCCGGGTCCGTTCGGCTATTACCGCGGTGCCGCCGCCAGCACCGCAGCAGGGCGGCCCTGGGCCCATGGTGGCGCGTGCCACCGCTCCACGCACCGGGCTTTCCGGCCCGTCGCGCCGTGTTCGAGTCGTGCGGCCCCTTCGGGTCAGCCGGTGCCCGACGACGTCCGGGACTCCAGCGCCAGGCGGGTGTCGTCGCCGTAGACGCCGGTCTCGTCGCCCCGGACGCCGTACCAGAGCTGGAAGCGGGCGACGGCCTCGGTGAGGGCGGCGTCGTAGCGGCCGGCGGTGGAGCCGTGGTCGTAGACGTTCGGGATGCGCAGCAGGCGCTGCTGCAGGTCCGTCACCCGGGGTCCGCTGTCGCCCTCGCGCAGGGTGCCCGCGCCGTCGGGATCGGCCTGGCCCGCGGCCGGCGCCGAGGCGGTGGGGGTCGGCTCGGCGGACGCGGGCGGCACCGAGGCGGCGGCCGCCGCGCCGTGGTGCCGGCCCGGCAGCAGCAGGGCGCAGCCGAAGCCGACGAGCGCGGCCGCGGCGACCGCGATGGCGACCGCGGCGCGGCGCTGGCCAGGACCGAAACCGAAGCGGTCCGGGCCTGCCGAACCGGTGCCCGGGGACCCGGCGCCGACACGACCCGTGCCGCGCGGCCCGGCGCCGAAGGGAACCCCGCCGCGGGGCCCGGCGCCGAAGGCACCCGTGGCTCCGTGCGGTTCGGCGCCGCGCCGCCCGGCGCCGACCGGGCCCGCGCGGTCGTCGTCGCGGACGGGTGGCATCTCCCGGGTGGCGTCCTCGGAACCGGACGGCGGCCCGGGCACGGGGACGGCTTCGTAGCCGGCGTCCCGGGGCAGGTCCCGCAGCAGTTCGGCCAGGGCGTCGGTGCGGCGCATGCGCAGGACGCGGACCGGTTCCAGGGGCGGCCGGTCGCCCGGTGAGCCGGATGCGCGCGGTATGGGCACAGTGCTCTCCTTCCGTCCCGTGGCAGGGGTCCCCGTGGCAGGGGTCCCGCCCCGGTGTCCCCGTCCCCCGGGAACACATACGCGGCCGGAACGCCGGGAGTTCAGCCGAACGGTCAGACCGGCGCGGCGAGGAAGCGGTGCAGGGACTCCTTCAGGTCGGCGACGAACGCGTCCCTGCGGGTCTCGTCGAGGGCGTCCAGGGACAGGTAGGGGTTGAGATCCTCCAGCTCCACGAGGAGGAGTCCGCCGTCCGGGGCACGGCAGGCGTCGACGCGCTGGATGCCGTGGCCGATGGCGTTCCACGCGATGAAGCGCCGGGCGAACTCCAGGTCCGCGGCGGTGGGTTCGTACGGCTCCAGCTGCCAGCGCCGGTCGGGGCGCGGCGCGTACAGGGCGTACTGGAAGCGGTCGTCGACGAAGTAGAAGGAGACCTCGTAGGAGAAGTCGACGCGCGGCTGGACCAGCACGCCGCCGTCCGCCAGCCCGGGCAGGCGGCCCAGCTCAGGCAGGCGGCCGGCGGGGACGACGGACAGTCCCACGGAGTCGGCGCCCCGCTTGGGCTTGACCACGTAGGCGTCCGCGGCGGGCAGCAGCGGCAGGTCGGCCGCGCGGTCGACGGTGGGGATGACCGGGTACCCGGCGGCGGCCAGTTCCACGAGGTACTGCTTGCCGGCCATGTCCGCCTTGCCGGTGAGCTGGTTGTAGACGCGGGTGCCCCGGGCCGCCGCCCGCGCGCGGAAGGCGTCGTAGGCGTCCTGGTGGCCGAGGACCGGACCGCTGTTGCGGACGACGACGGCGTCGAAGGCGTCCATCAGCGCGGCCGCGTCGCGGGGGTGGACCAGGGCCAGGTCGAAGTCCTCGCGGAGCCGGGAGGTGAGGTGTATGTCCTCGTCGCAGTAGCGGCGCCCGCGTGCCGGGTACGACAGGTCGGTGACGTACAGCAGGCGGGCTCGGGCGGAGGACATCCGGGGCTCCTCGGGCGTGCGGGGCGTGCGGTGGGATGGGGTGCGGAAAGGTTATGTCAACGGGCGGAGTGCACTCAGTTCCCCATCCGTGCTGCACTGAGTGCCATTTGACGCTCCAAGTGCTACGTTCCCGTCCATGAGCTCCGGCAACGCATCGCACCGTCGCGACCTGAAGGGCGAGACGGCGCCCGCGAAGCCTCCCATCCGGGAGGCGCTGATCGCGGCGGCCTTCCGGTTGTTCCTGGAGCGGGGGTACGAGCAGACGACGGTGGACGACATCGTCGCGCTGGCGGGCGTCGGGCGGCGGTCGTTCTTCCGCTACTTCCCCTCCAAGGAGGACGTCGTCTTCCCCGAGCACGAGCGGTGCCTGTCCGACATGACGGCGTTCCTCGGCCGCGGCGCCGACGACGACGAGCCCGTGCGGCGGGTCTGCGAGGCGGCCCGCCTGGTGCTGCGGATGTACGCCGAGAACCCGGCCTTCTCGGTGCAGCGCTACCGCCTCACCAAGCAGGTGCCCGTACTGCGCGCGCATGAACTGTCGGTGGTGTGGCGCTACGAGCGCACCTTCGCCGAGTACCTGCGCGCCCGCTTCGTGGGCCGCCGCGACGGCATCCTGCGGGCCGACGTCATCGCGGCGGCCGTGGTGGCGGCGCACAACAACGCCCTTCGCTCCTGGCTGCGTTCGAGCGGGCAGGGCGACGCGAGCGCCGCGCTGGACCACGCCCTGGGCTACGTCCAGTCGGCGTTCGGCTCCCCCGGCGGCCGCTCCGCCGCCGACGAGCCCGAGGACGTGGTGGTCGTCGTGGCCCGGCGCGGGGCCCCGCTGTGGCGGGTGGTCCAGGAGATCGAGTCCGTTCAGGGCCGGAACTGAGCCGCAAAAAGAGGGAACCCAGTGCCTTTACCTATGGCACTGAGTGCCATACCCTACCGCTGTGCACGGTGGCACGGCGACCGCGCACACCCGTGCCCGGGTGCTTCGCGCACGTGGGATTCCGGCCGAGTGCAGGGAGTTGGACCAGCGTGTACCACCACTCAGGAAACGTTGCTCGTCAGGCAGGCGGCTCCGCGGCGGGCGTGCTCGATCCCGGCACGCGGGACACGGACAGCATCCTCTTCCAGCGCTGCACCTGGTGCGGCACCGCGATGTACCACCGGCTGCTGTGCCCGGTGTGCCAGGGCAGCGACCTGCGCACGGAGCGCAGCGAGGGCGTGGGCACGGTCCGCCACTCCACGGTGGTGCACCGCAACACCCCCGCCGCGCGCAACGTCTCGCTCGTGGAGATGGCCGAGGGGTTCGTCGTGCGCGGCCGGGTCATGGGCCCGCCGATCGGCATACACAGCGGCGACCGGGTACGGCTGTCCACGGCGAAGGACCCGGTCCGCGGCGAGCCGGTGTTCCAGCTGGTCGACGAGCCCTACCGCGCCTGGACCTGACGCGCGGTCACTCCGGCGCCGACGGTCCGGCCACGCCCCTGAGCGTGCGGCTGCGGCCGCGGAACTCGGCGACCACCTGGTCGCCGCGGCGCACGGTCACGTCGTAGATCCCGCTGCGGCCCGTACGGTTGCGCTCCTCGGCCACCGCCGTCAGCACGTCGCCCTCGTGGGCGGGGGCCACGAAGTCGATGTCGGCGCCGGCCGCGACGGTGGCGGGGCCGTGGCTGTTGCAGGCGGAGGCGAACGCGGCGTCGGCGAGCAGGAACAGGCACCCGCCGTGGGCGGTGCCGTGGCCGTTGAGCATCCCCGCGGTGACCGTCATCCGCAGCACGGCCCGGCCCGCGGCGTGCTCCAGCAACGCGATGCCCATGCGCCGGGCCGCCCGGTCCGCGTCGAACACGCGCCGCGCCGGGTCCGCCGCCGCTCCCTCGTCCCGCCTCACCGCTGCCGCACCCCGATCTGTCCGCGGCGGCTCAGGGCTCGAGCGTCAGCCGGATGCCGACGGTGCCGTCCAGGCCCCGGCGCAGCCGGCTGCCGAGGAGGGTGAGTCGGCCGAGGACGCCGTACTTGCGGCGGATCAGCTCGCGGTAGCGGCCGAGGGTCGCCTCGTCGGCGATCTCCGCGGTCGCGGGGACCTGTGGGCCGGCCGGGTGGCCGCGCACGTCGCAGGGGCCGACCAGGACCTCCGGGCGTGCCCTGATCCGTTTCACCTTCCAGGAGTCGGCGGCCGTCCAGACACCGAGCGTGTCGCCGTCGCGCACCACCCATACCGGGGTGGCCACCGGGGTGCCGTTCTTCCGGTAGCTGGTGACCAGCAGGTACTTGCCCTCACCGAGCCGCTTCAGCGGCGTGTCGTCCATGGCAGGAGTCTAGGCAGTGCGGACGCCGGTGCGGACACCGGCGACTCGGCGCACCCGTCGCGCGCGGTCGGGTACCGCCGGACGCGGCCGGGCCGCGAACGGGCTTCGGCCGGGCTGCGGGCGTGCGCGGCCGGGGGCTGCTGGCGTGCGCGGCCGGGCTGCGGCCCGGCGCGGCTGCCTCAGCCGAGTGCCGCGGCCATCCGCCGTACGCCCTCCGTGAGCACCTCGGGGGAGGTCGCCAGGTTCAGCCGCGCGTGCCCCGCCCCGCCGGTGCCGAAGGGGATGCCCGAGTTCAGGGCGACCCGCCCGCGCTCCAGGAAGACGTCCGCCGGGTCGTCGCCGAGGCCCAGCGCCCGGCAGTCGAGCCAGGCGAGGAAGGTCGCCCCGGCCGGCACGTAGGCGACCGCGGGCAGGTGCTCGGCCAGCAGGGCGGTGAGCAGGCGCCGGTTGTCGTCGAGGCCGGCGAGCAGCGCGTCGAGCCAGGCGGTGCCCTCGCGCAGGGCCGCGGTGTGGGCGATGACGCCGAGATGGCTGGGCCCGTGGCCGACCTCCTCGGGCATCCGGGCGAGGTCGGCGGCGGCCGCGGGGCCCGCGATCGCGAGCGCGGCCTT
The DNA here is from genome assembly GCF_055569945.1 of Streptomyces sp. NPDC031340. Classification (NCBI taxonomy): domain Bacteria; kingdom Bacillati; phylum Actinomycetota; class Actinomycetes; order Kitasatosporales; family Streptomycetaceae; genus Streptomyces; species Streptomyces sp. NPDC031340. The sequence continues at coordinate 108,103 of NZ_JBVIIE010000007.1, read as the reverse complement.
GAGCCCCGCCAGGTTCCACGCCTTCGACGCGGACATCAGCGACAGTCCGTTCTCGGTGCCGGGCACGCTCAGGTACGGCACGAAGGCGACGCCGGAGGCGGTGAGCGGGGCGTGGATCTCGTCGGCGACCACCCGCACGCCGTACCGGTCGGCGAGAGCGGCGACGGCGGCCAGCTCCCCGGCGGTGTGCACGGTGCCGGTCGGGTTGTGCGGGCTGCACAGCAGGAACGCGGCCCGGCCTCCGTGCGCGGTCGCCCGCGCGAAGGCGTCCCGCAGCACGTCGAGGTCGATGCGCCCGTCCGCGCCGAGCGGCGCCTCGGCCACCCGCCGGTCCATGTGCTCGACGAACTGGAAGAAGGGCGGATACACGGGCGGGTTCACGACCACCGGGTCGCCCGGCCCGGTGACCAGCTTGATCATCTCTACGACGCCGAGCATGACGTCCGGCACCACGGCCGTGCGTTCCACCGCGACGCCGTCCCATCCCCACCGCTTGCCGGCGAACTCCGCGAGCGCCTCGGCGTACCCGGTGCCGGCCGGATAGCCGGTGTCCCCGAGCGCGAGCGCCTCGGTGACCGCGCGGACGACGGGCTCGGCGAGCGGGACGTCCATCTCGGCCACCCACATCGGCAGCACGTCGGCGGGGTGGGTGCGCCACTTCATGCTCGTACGGCGCCGCAGCCGGTCGAGGGAGAGCACCCGCAGTGGATTCGGTTCACCGGACGGTTCGTGCGGGATCCTGGTCATGAGGCTCAAGATAGGGGGCTGTGGCGTGAGCGGGAACGACGCGTCCGGACCGCGTCCCGCGCCGGCGCGGGACGCCGCCGGTGTCCTGGAGGTCGCCGGTGTCCTGGAGGTCGCCTGCGACGAGTCGGGCTCGGACGGCGAGAACCTCACCGGCGGGAACACCGACGTGTTCGCCCACGCCAGTGTGCGGCTGGCCGTGCCGGAGGCGGCCGGCCACCTGCGGGAGATCCGGGACCGGATCCGCTCGCCCGCCGAGGAGTACAAGGCCGGCCACCTGCTGCGGGAGAAGCACCGGGCGGTGCTGGAATGGCTGCTCGCGCCCGGCGGGCCGATCCACGGCGCCGCGCATGTGCACCTCACCGAGAAGGCGTACTTCGTCGTGGAACGCACCGCCGGTCTGCTGCTGGGCGACGGCGGGCAGGCCCTCCCCCTCTTCCGGGCCGGACCGCGGGTCTTCGGCGACGAGCTGTGGCGGGACTTCCTGGAAGCGGCCAACCGCCTGCTGCGCGTGCGCGACGGCGGGCAGCCCGTCGACGTGTTCTTCCGGTCCGTCGGCCTGCTGCGCCGCGCGGAGGCCGGTGCGGAGGCGGCGGACGTGCTGGAGCGGTTCGCGGCGGCCCGCGGACGCGCGGACGCCTACCGGGCCGGGCTCCTCGCCGGGCGGCCCCTGATCCCCGTCCTCAATCCCCTGCTGCCGTCCATCGTCAGGACGGCCGCGTACTGGAGCCGGGGCGGACGCCGGATCCGCCTGGTGCACGACCGGCAGAACCTGCTCACCCCGGACCGCGTCGCGTGGATCGAGGAGACGGCCCGGGGAGCCGGGATCACGCTCGACGGGCTGCGGCTCGTGGCCGCCCGGGAGGACCCGAGGGTGCAGCTCGCGGACTTCCTCGCCGGGATCGCCCGCAAGATCGGCTCCGACGAGCTGCACCGCCGGGCGGACCCCGGACTGACCTCGCTGCTGCGGCCGTACGTGGACGCGGCGTCGGTATGGGGCGACGAGCGCAGCCGGGCACCGCTCGTCGGACGGTCCGCCGGTCCCGCGCCCCCGGCGGATCCCGACCGTGCCGCCCGGGCCGCCGGTTGACGCCGACGCACCCCTTCTCCGTCCGACGCACCCCTTCTCCGTCCGACGCCACGCTTTCCGTCCGGCGCACCCCTTCTCCGTCCGACGCCACGCTTTCCGTCCGACGCCACGCTTTCCCTCCGGCGCGACGCTTTCCCTCCGGCGCGACGCTTTCCCTCCGGCACCACGGCAGCCGGGCCGGCCTGCGACTCCTTTCGCCGCCAACCTGGACAGGACCGTCCGCGCGGTGAACGCGGGCGGGCCCGGCCGCGTATGGAGTGAGGGCGCTCGACGACCGGAGCGCTCCGCGGTGCGACACCGCGCTGTTCGGGGTTTCGGGAGCCAGGCATGAGGCACGCACGACGACGGATCGTCCGGCGAGTGGCACGGCTGGCGGCCGTCGGCGGACTTCTCCTGGGCGGGGGCATGATGGCGCAGGCCGCCATGGCGGGGGAACCCGCCGGCACCTCCGCGGTCCCCCTCAGCGCGGCCCGGTCGTCGTCAGGCACGGGCGCGGCGCTCGTCGCCGAGCTGGGCGCCTCCCGCACGGCGGGCACCTGGATCGGTGCCGACGGCCGCCCGGTCGTCGCGGTGACCGACAAGGCGGCGGCCGCCCGGGTGGAGCGCGCCGGAGCCAGGGCGACGATGGTGCGGCACAGCATGAACGAGCTGAAGTCGGCGACGACGACGCTGCGTTCGGCGCCACGTGTGGCGGGCACGGCGTGGGTGCTCGACTACCGGACCAACCGGGTCGTGGTGCGGGCGGACAGCACCGTCTCGGCCGACGACTGGTCCCGGATGACCCAAGTGGCTTCCCGCATCGGCAGCTTCGTCCGCATGGAACGCACCCGGGGAACGTTCACCACCCGGCTCAACGGGGCGCAGCCGATCCTGTCCACCACCGGTCGCTGCTCGGCGGGCTTCAACGTGACGAACGGGCAGAGCGACTTCATCCTCACCGCCGGGCACTGCGGGCCCGCCGGCTCGCTCTGGTTCGCCGACAACCAGGGCCGGCAGCAGCTCGGCAAGACCGTCCAACAGGACTTCCCCGGAAGCGACTTCTCACTGGTGCAGTACGCGAGCGGTTCGGCCGGTCAGGGCGCGGACGTGGTGGCGATCGGCAACGGCAACGGGGTGCGGATCACCGGGGTGGGCGATCCGGCCGTCGGACAGCGGGTGTTCCGCAGCGGCAGCACCAGCGGTCTGCACGACGGCCAGGTGACGGGACTCGACGCGACGGTCAACTACCCGGAGGGCACGGTCACCGGGCTGATCGAGACGAACGTGTGCGCCGAACCCGGCGACAGCGGCGGCCCGTTGTTCTCCGAGGGGATCGCGCTGGGCGTGACCTCCGGCGGGAGCGGTGACTGCACCACGGGCGGTACGACGTTCTTCCAGCCGGTGACGAAGGCGATGCAGGCGCTCGGCGTCCAGCTGATCGTGTCCAAGCAGGCGGCCTCCGGGCAGAGCGCCTCCCCGACTCCCGCGCCGTCCGCCTCCGCGACCCGGAGCGCGATCGCGCCGGGCGCCGCCTCGCCCGGCTCCTCCGCACCGGCGACGGGCGCCGAGGCCGGTTCCACCCTGCTGGCCCGCCTGTCCGACCCGAGGAACATCGGGCCGGGTCTGCTGGTGATCGCCGGCAGCCTGATCGCGCTGGTGGCCACCCGCTACATCCGCGCCGAACAGGACCGCAAGGCCTACCAGCGGTACTACTCGACGACGTGGGGCTGAGGCATGGCCCGCGCCGCCGCGGTGCGACACCCGCCGGTCAGCAGCACGTCGTCGGCGTGCTCACCCGACGGTCAGCAGCACCGTGGCCGCCGCCGCGCCCAGCAGGCCCGCCGCCCGGTGACCCGCTCGTGCAGGAGGGCGAGGCCCAGGACGACGGGGAGAGCCGGGTACAGCGAGGCGAGCACGACGGTGACGGCGAGCAACTGCTGCCGGGCGGCGAGGAGATAGAGGATCAGGGCGAGCGCGGCGCCGGCCCCGACGAGCAGTGCCTGGCCGGTCCGCCGAGGTGGCAGACGCAGGTGGCGGGCGTGCCGGACGGCTGCCGGCAGCAGGACGGCCACGGCGGCGACCCGCCCGGCGGTCACCGGCCACAGGCCGCTCGACGCTCCGGCCTGCGCCAGGGCCAGGTACTGCACGGCGACCCCGAGGCTCGCGAGGAGACCGTCCGCGGTGCCCTCACCCGTGGCGGCCGCGCCGCCGCCCGCCACGTGCCAGAGGGCGGGCACGGTGATCACGATGCCGGCCCAGGCGAGGGGCCCGGGACGGTCGCCGAGGAGCAGCACGCCGCACAGCACCGACAGTGCCACGCCGGTGACGGCGCTCACCGGGACCACCACGCTCATCGCGCCGCGGCCCAGGCCGCGGTTGAGGAAGTGCATGGCCGTGCCGCTGCCGACGCCGGACAACGCGCCCCACAGCAGGTCGGCGGGGCGCGGGGAGCCGGCCGGCGCCGGCGTCGCGGCCGTGCCGGCGAACAGCAGGCCGCCCAGCTGGCCGAGGAGGGTGACGGTGACGAAGTGGGCGCGCCGCGACAGCAGGCCGCCGGTGAAGTCGACGACGCCGTAGCAGACGGCCGAGGTCAGTGCGAGGAGGGCGCCCATCGGGCAGGGGTGCCCCGGGACGGCGTGTTGACGCGTGAGCGCCTTCGGTCGGCGCTCAGGCCGCCTTCACCGGGTGCGGGGCCGCCACGGCGGCCCACTCCAGGACGAGCCGCTGGTATTCCTCGCGCTGCTCGACGCTCAGTGTCCCGCCCGACCGGCGCCACAGGGCCCGGATCTCCTCGTTGACCTCGTCCGCCGAGCGATCGGAAACGGGTTCAACAGTGGTGGACATGGTGTGAAGCATACGGGGGCGGCGGTGAAGGCGGCGTGAATAATAAAGGGCAAATGCGACATTCATGACCGTGTTGCTGATCACGTCGGGTTCAGGGTGCGGCGGCACGAGCGGCACCCACAGGCCCGAGGGCGGCCACCGACGCTTCGGTGACCGCCCTCGTTCCCGTCGACTGCCCGCGGCTGCCGCCGGGGCCCGCTGCCGTCAGGTGCCCGGCTTGCGGCCGTAGACGAACACGTCGTCGCCCGTCTTCAGCAGCGACCAGTACTTCTTCGCGGTCGTCGTGGTCATGTTGACGCAGCCGTGCGAGCCCGGCGGGTTCCACATGCTGAGGTTGACCGAGTGGAAGGCCTGGCCGCCGTCGAAGAACTGGCTGTAGGGCATCGGCACGTTGTAGATGTTCGAGACGTGGTCGATGTCCCGCCAGTAGATCTTCTTCAGGCCGGTGCGGGTCTCGTACCCGTCGCGGCCGGTCCGGACCGGGACGGGCCCGTAGACGAGCTTGTTGCCGTCCTGGATCCAGCTGAGCTGGAGCGAGAGGTTCACGCAGGCGATACGGCCCTTGTTCACCGGGCACTTGCCGTCCTTGTTGGGGTTGCTGCCCACGGCCTTCTGCTTGTTCATGAGATCCATCACACCCCAGGTGACGGGCCCCGCGTAGCCGATGTTCGGCGTGATGCCGTGCTTGTTCTGGAAGGCCTGGATGGCCTTGCAGTCGGTGGACGACTGCTTGCCGTCCACGGTCAGGCCGAGAAACTTCTCCACCTGCTTCTGGTACGGACCGGTCTTCGTGGTGCAGCTCGTGGCCGCCTGCGCGGGCGCGGTGCCCAGCGTGAGCGCGAGCGGCGCAACCAGTCCGGTGATCCCGAATGCGACGGCTGCCCGTCTGCCTATGCCCCCCATGGCGGCACATTCCCTTCCTGAGTGGTCCTTGTCACTTACCTGGACCATCCACCCAGGCAAGAGGTTGCGGACCACCGTAAGCTGCGACGAAACGGTGACCAAAACCGGCCATGCGACGGCGGCCGGCCCGCGATCGGCCGTGTGAAGAGCGCGGTGGGCCGGTACCGCTAGATCCCGCCGTGCTGCCGGCCGACCTCGTGGAAGCCCGTGTCGACGGCGGTGAGGCCGCCGTCGACCACCAGCGAGGTGCCGGTGATCCAGGCCGCGTCGCGGGAGGCGAGGAAGGCGACGGCCGCGGCGATGTCCTCCGGCTCACCGATCCGCCCCAGCGGGTACAGCGGGCGCAGCGCCTCCAGGTGCTCGTCACGTCCCTCCCACGCCGAGGTGCGCACGGTGCCCGGCACGACGAGGTTGACCCGCACTCCGCGGGCGGCCGCATGCCCGGCCAGGGTGCGGGTCAGGGAGCCGAGGCCGGCCTTGGCGGCGCTGTAGGCGTGGTTGCCGAAGTCCTGAAGGCCGTTGACGGAACCGATGCTGACGACCGCGCCGCGGCCGGAGGCGGCCAGGTGCGGGAGGGCGGCGCGGCAGCAGCGGTAGGTGCCGGTGAGGGTGACGTCGAGGTCGCGGGCCCACGCCTCGTCCGTCCCGTCCTCGAACAGCGGGGTGTCCGGCGTGCAGTTCGCCGCGCCGTTGACCAGGACGTCCAGTGACCCGAAGGCGTCCACGGCGTGGGCGACGGCCGCCTCCACGGACCGCCGGTCGGTGACATCGCACGTCAACGCCTCGACGGCGAGCCCCTGTTCGCGCAGCACGCCCGCGGTCCTGGCCGCCTCCGCCCCGTCCGCGTCGGTCGCCAGCACCCGCGCGCCCTCGGCGGCCAGCCGCCGGGCGACGGCGGCGCCGATGCCGCGGGCGGCGGCGGTGACGAGAATCCCGTATCCCTCGAAGCGCTCGGTGTCGGCCATGGGCCGACGCTACTCCCCGGGCGATCAAGAGGGCAGGTAGCGTGCGCCGCATGTCCGCGTTCATTCAGCAACTGCCCGCGCTCATCGGCGTGGTGATCGGTGCGCTCGGTTCGTACGTGGTGGTCGTGCGCGGTGACCAGGCCAGGTTCCGGCGGGAGCAGGCCGCCCGCTGGGAGGAGCGCCGTTACGCGGCGTACGCCGACTGGGCGCGGTCGTTGAAGCAGACCGTCACGCTGAACTACCGGCTGGCCGCGCACTTCGGCAACGATCCGCACCCGCACCCGCTTTCGCCCGAGGAGGCGAAGCCGCTGCTGGCCGAGGCGCAGACCGCCCGGGACCCGTACGGGGAGGCGCTGATCCTGCTGGGCAGCCCCGGGGTGGTGGAGAAGGGGCGGGAGTGGGTGGTCACGGTGCTGGAGATGGAGGCGTTCCTGCGGGAGGGCCGACGGGATCCGCGGGGCTGGCAGGCGCTGCTGGACCGGCAGCGCGCCGGGCGCGAGGCCTACTACGCGGCCGTGCGGCAGGACCTGGCCCTGCCGCCGGGCCACTCGGCGCGCTGGCCGCTGCCTCCCGCCGCCCGCCCCTGACGGGCCGTCGGTCACTGGGAGCGACCGGACCCGGCGGCCCCGGCCGGTCAGCGGTAGCCGGTCACGTCGGCCGGTTTGGCCGCGTCCTGCACCTCCACCATGTACCGCCAGGCGTCCGGACGGCTGCCGTCGAGGTCGGTGAAGCCGTAGACGCGGGCGAGCCCGCCGCTGGAGAGGGACCGGCCGTTGAAGCGGGCCGCCTCGGGGTCGGCGGCGAGTGCGGCGACCGCGCGCCCCACGTAGCGCGGGGTCTCGGAGATCGCGAAGTGCGGGACGCGGTCGAGGGCGTCGCGCCAGTTGTCCTCGCGGACCCCGAAATGGTCGAGCATGATCTCCGAGCGGAGCCAGCCGGGCGTCAGGGCGACGGCGGTCGCGCCGCGCGGGCCGAGTTCGTGGCCGAGGGCGAAGGCCATGCGCAGCACGGACGTCTTGGCGAGGTCGTAGAAGAAGGAGACCCGGTAGGTGTCGCGGTTGTAGTCGGCGGTCCCGTCGGTCATCTCCACGACCAGGCCGCCCGGCCGGCGCAGCAGCAGGGGCAGCGCGTGGTGGCTGGTGATCGCGTGGGTCTCCACGGCGAGCCGCAGCAGCCGCAGTCCTTTGTCGAGGTCGTGCTCCCACACCGGCCGGTCCCACTCGAAGAGGTTCTCGCCGCCCCAGATGTCGTTGACGAGGACGTCGAGGCGGCCCTGTTCGTCGTCGACGCGCTCGACGAGGGCGCGGACCTGCGCGGGGTCGAGGTGGTCCGTCGGTACGGCGATGCCGTGGCCGCCGGCCCGGGTGACGAGGTCGGCGGTGTCCTCGATGGTCTCCGGGCGGTCGTACTCGGAGCGGTGCCCGCGGGTGCTGCGCCCGGTGACGTAGACGGTGGCGCCGGCCGCGCCGAGTTCCACCGCGATCCCGCGTCCCGCTCCGCGTGTCGCCCCGGCGACCAGCGCCACCTTGTCCTTCAGCGGTCCGGACATGCCCGGCCTCCCGTTCCCTCGTGAACTGTTCCGCGTGCTCGGGATCGAGGGTGCCGGGAAAGCCGGACATCTTCTGTCGGGTTTCGGCGGGCGATTCCTCGCCGGCGGTTTTCCGCGGGCGATGGTCCGCAGGCGGCTTCCCGCGGGCGATTGTCCGCATACGGCCCGGTCAGTGGCCGCGGTCGATCCACTCCTGCAGGTGCGGGGCCTCGGCGCCGATGGTGGTCTCCTCGCCGTGGCCGGTGAGGACCCTGGTCTCGGGCGGGAGGGTGAGGAGGCGGTCGCGGATCGAGTCGATGATCGTCGGGAAGTGGGAGAAGGAGCGGCCGGTCGCGCCCGGGCCGCCCTGGAAGAGGGTGTCGCCGGTGAACACCGTGGCCAGGCCCGGGTCGTAGAGGCAGACGGCGCCCGGCGCGTGCCCGGGGGTGTGCAGGACGGTGAGGTCGGCGCCCGCCGCCTCGATGACCAGGCCGTCGCGCAGATGGGCGTCGGGGTCCCGGTCGGGGTGGGTCCGCTTCCACAGCGGCAGGTCGTCGGGGTGCAGCCAGATGGTGGCGCCGGTGCGGTCGGCCAGCGCGGGGGCGGCGTCGATGTGGTCGTTGTGGGCGTGGGTGCACACGATGGCGGTCAGCCGCCGGTCGCCGACGGCCTCGGCGATGGCGTCGGCGTCGTGCGCGGCGTCGATGACGACGGCCTCGTGGTCGTCGCCGACGATCCACACGTTGTTCTCGACGTCCCAGGTGCCGCCGTCGAGCGTGAACTGGCCGAAAGTGACGAGGCGTTCGATGCGCGCGGCCATCACAGCACCACCACCGAGCGCAGGACGTCGCCGCGGTGCATCCGCTCGAACGCCTTCTCCACGTCGGTGAGTTCGATGGTCTCGGTGACGAACGCGCCCAGGTCCAGGCGTCCTTGCAGGTGCAGGTCGATCAGCATCGGGAAGTCGCGGGACGGCAGGCAGTCGCCGTACCAGGAGGACTTCAGCGCGCCGCCGCGGCCGAAGACGTCCAGCAGCGGCAGCTCCAGCTTCATCTCCGGGGTCGGCACGCCGACCAGGACGACCGTGCCGGCCAGGTCGCGGGCGTAGAAGGCCTGCCGGTAGGTCTCCGGGCGGCCGACCGCGTCGATGACCACGTCGGCGCCGAAGCCGCCGGTCAGCTCGCGGATCGCCTCGACCGGGTCGGTCTCACGGGAGTTGACCGTGTGGGTGGCGCCCATGGCGCGGGCGGTCTCGAGCTTGCGGTCGTCGATGTCCACGGCGATGATCTTCGCCGCGCCGGCCAGCCGGGACCCGGCGATCGCCGCGTCGCCGACGCCGCCGCAGCCGATGACGGCCACGCTGTCGCCGCGCCCCACGTTGCCGGTGTTGATGGCCGCGCCGATGCCCGCCATCACCCCGCAGCCCAGCAGGCCGGCCACCTGCGGCGCGACGGACGCGTCGACCTTGGTGCACTGCCCGGCCGCGACCAGCGTCTTCTCCGCGAACGCGCCGATGCCCAGGGCCGGGGACAGCTCGGTGCCGTCGGTCAGGGTCATCTTCTGTCCGGCGTTGTGCGTGTTGAAGCAGTACCAGGGCCGTCCGCGCAGACAGGCCCGGCACTGGCCGCACACCGCACGCCAGTTGAGGATCACGAAGTCGCCGGGTGCGACGTCGGTGACCCCTTCGCCGACCGACTCGACGACGCCCGCCGCCTCGTGCCCGAGCAGGAAGGGGAACTCGTCGTTGATGCCGCCCTGCTTGTAGTGCAGGTCGGTGTGGCACACCCCGCACGCCTGCACCTGGACGACCGCCTCGCCCGGTCCGGGGTCGGGCACGACGATCGTCTCCACCCGCACCGGCTGGTCCTTGCCGGGTGCGATCACGCCGCGTACTTCCTGTGCCATGGTGCTGAACCCTTCCGTGGGCCGATGTCCGTGCTTCCCGACCCTACGCGTGACTGATCGGTAACGGCACGGCGTGCGGCGCCGGCGGAGATCCCCGCGCGACCCGGGCGACGGCCGCCGACGTAGCCTGTTGCCTTCCGCCCGCCCGCCGAAGGAGCGCCGTGAGCATCGCAGAGGCCCAGCCCGGTCCGCCCGCCTGGCGGCTGCTGTTCGGGTACGTACGGCCGCACCGGTGGGCCCTGCTGACGGGGGCCGTGCTGTCGCTGCTCACGGGGGCCACCGGCCTGCTGCTGCCGCTGGTGGCCAAGGGACTGATCGACGACCTCTCCCACGACCGGGCGATCACCGGCGCGCTGGTGACCATGTCGCTCCTCGTGGTCGCCAACGCGGCGGTGGGGGCGCTGGGTTCGTACGTGCTGCGGCGCACCGCGGAGTCGGTGGTGCTCGGGGCGCGGCGGGCGTTGTCGTCGTACCTGCTGCGGCTGCGGGTGCCGGCCGTCGACCGCAGCGAGCCGGGCGACCTCATGGCGCGCATCACCTCCGACACCACCCTGCTGCGTCAGGTCACCACCGAATCGCTCGTCGGCCTGGGCACGGGCGGGCTGACGCTGCTGGCGACCGTGGCGATGATGGCGCTGGTGGAGCCGGTGCTGCTCGGGGTCACCCTGGCCGTGATCCTGCTGGCGGGCACGGTGCTCGGGGTGATCGTGCCGCGCATCAACCGGGCCAGCCGGCAGGCGCAGGACGCGGTGGGCGTGATGGGCGCCTCGCTGGAGCGGATCCTCGGCGCGCTGCGCACGGTGAAGGCGTCCGGCGCCGAGCAGCGGGAGGAACACACGCTGCACGCGGCGGCCGAGGAGTCGTGGCGGCAGAGCGTGCGGGCCGCGAAGTGGTCGGCGGCGGCCGGGAACACGGCGGGACTGGCCATGCAGATCGCTTTCATCACGGTGCTCGCGGTGGGCGGGGCGCGGGTGGCGACCGGGGCGATCGACGTGGGCACCCTGGTGGCGTTCCTGCTGTACGTCTTCTACCTGATGTCGCCGATCCAGGCGGTGGTCGGGGCCGTCACGCAGTACCAGACGGGCGCCGCGGCCCTCGCCCGCATCCAGGAGGCGCTGCGGCTGCCCGCCGAGCCGGCGGCCGCCCCCGCCCCGCTGCCCACGGCGGACGCCGAGCCGGCCGCGGTGGCCTTCGACGACGTCCGCTTCCGGTACGCCGACGACCTTCCGTACGTCCATCACGGGGTGACGTTCACCGTGCCCGCCCGGGGGATGACCGCGTTCGTGGGCCCGTCCGGCGCCGGCAAGACCACGGTGTTCTCCCTCATCGAGCGGTTCTACGACCCGGAGTCCGGGACCGTCGCCCTCGACGGCCGCGACGTCGCCGACTGGGAGCTGCCGGAGCTGCGTTCGGCGATCGGCTACGTGGAGCAGGACGCTCCGGTCCTGTCGGGTTCGCTGCGGGACAACCTGCTGCTGGGCAACCCGGATGCGGACGGCGACGATGTCGCGCGGGTGCTGAAGACGACCCGCCTGGACGGTCTGGTCGCCCGGCTGCCGGCCGGGCTCGACACGCTGGTGGGGCACCGGGGCACCAAGCTGTCGGGCGGTGAGCGGCAGCGCGTCGCCATCGCCCGCGCGCTGCTGCGCCGTCCGCGGCTGCTGCTCCTGGACGAGGCGACCTCGCAGCTGGACGCGGTGAACGAGGCCGCGCTGCGCGACACCGTGGCCGACGTCGCGCGGACCACCACGGTGCTGGTCGTCGCGCACCGGCTGTCCACGGTGACGATGGCGGACCGGATCGTCGTGATGGACGCGGGCCGGGTGCGCGCGGTGGGCACGCACCGGGAACTGGTGGCCGCCGACCCGCTGTACGCGGAACTGGCGGCGACGCAGTTCCTGGCCACGGCCTGAGGCTTCTCACGGCCCCGGCCGGCCGCCCGGCCCGGGGGATCAGCGCATCCAGGCGCTGTGATCCACGCCGTCGCCGGCCTCGACGCCGTACTCGGGCCGCCCGCGTCGCTGAGGACGGGCCGGCCCGGATACCGGGGGTCGGTCGCGACGACGAGTTCGGTGCGGCTGCCGTCGGGCTTCCAGCGCACGAGACGCTCCCGCGGCAGCGTGACCGGCGGCTGGTCCGCGCATGCCGGTCTTCGGCTGCATGGGCCTGGTCGACGCCACCATCGCGATCGCGGGCCTGTCCGTGACCGTGTGGGCACACCACATGTACGTCACCGCGCCTCGGCAAGATCACTTCCTGAACGCTGTTCACCGGATTCCACGGCACGTTCCTGTTCCAGCACTGGCTGGGCGCGAACGGCGTGCAGGACGGCATTCCCGACTGTCCGGCGGCCGAGGGACCGACGACGCTCAACACGCTCTCGACGGTCTTCTCGTTCCTGCTCGGCCTGTCGTTCCTGCCGTTCTTCCACAACGTCTGGAAGACCGGCAGGAACGGCAAGCCGGTCGGGACCGACGACCCGTGCGGCTACGGCCGTTCGCTGGAGTGGGCCACGTCCAGCCCGCCACCGCGCCGCGACTTCGTCACGCTCCCCCGCATCCGCAGCGAATCCCCGGCCTTCGACCTGCGCCACGGCCGGCGGGAGTTGACCGCGTCACGAGCGGCGGCGAGGACGCCCGGACGCTCCTCGACGAGATCGAGGGGCACCTGATGCGTCCGCTCCGGCCGGCGGCACACGGCCCGCGTGCGCGTGCGCGTGAGGTGCGGGGCGAGTACGAGGAAGAGGTACCGCGGCCTGCGACGCCGCCTGCCGGCAAGCCGGCTGCTGGCATGCGCCGTGGCCACGGCCACGGCCACGGCAATGATCGTGGCGGTCGTGCTTCAGCCGCGCCGCCGGCGCGGCGCTACGACAGCGTCCACTGCTGGTTGGCGCCCGCGTGGCAGCTCCACAGCACCAGGCGGGTGCCGTTGGCGGTGCCGGTGTCGTACGCGTCCAGGCAGAGCCCGGCGTGGACGTTCGTGAGGGTGCCGTCGCCGCCCACGGTCCACTTCTGGTTGTCCTGGCCGTTGCAGTCCCAGATCACGACCTCGGTGCCGTTCGTGGTGCCGAGGTTGTAGGCGTCCAGGCACTTGTCGCCGTACACCACGAGTTCCTTGCGGGAGGTGTACGTCCACGCCTGGTTCTGTCCGCCGTTGCAGTCCCACAGCTCGGCCTGGGTGCCGTTGCTGATCGTGTTGTCGTAGACGTCCAGGCAGCGCCCGGACTGCTTGCCGACGACGAGATTGCCGTCGGCGCCGGGCAGGGGTCTGACGGTGATCGAGTCGAGGGCGGGTGCGCCGGAGAAGGTGAGCGAGTTGGCGGTGCCCTTGGCCAGGGCGACCTGGACGGAGATCGTGCCGGGGCCGGAGCCGGTGGGCGGGAAGGCGACCGTGGTGGCGGTCTGGCCGTTCACCTTCAGGGTGGCGGTGCGGGGGGCGGTCGTGTCGTTGGTGTAGGAGACGTCGACGACCTTGACGCCGGTGCTGCCGGCGGCGACCCCGGTGAACGCGGAGCCGCCGGTGTAGGTGCTGCCCGCCGCCTCCGTGCCGCCGGTGACGGTGAGCATCACCGAGCCGCCCGCCGGGACGGATGTGGTGTACCCGGTGCCGTACCTGCCGACGTCGGCACGGGCCCACAGGTCACGGACGGTCGCGGACGCGTCGGTGAGGCCGAGGTCGGACCAGCGGACGGTGATGTCCCGGGCGGCGGACGTGCGGTTGAGCAGGACGACGGCGCGGTTGCCGGTCCCGGCGAGCACCTTGCCGTACACCCGCAGCCCCGTGGCGTCCTCGGCGACCTTGACGCCCTGGAGTCCGCGCGGGTCCTGGTCGACGGCGACGACCTCGGGGTTCTTCAGGATCGAGGCGGTCTCCGCGGTCATGGTGGACAGGTCGTTGCCGGCCAGGAGCGGCGCGCCGGAGATCGCCCAGAGGTTCATGTGGGTGCGGTTCTGGGCGGCGGTGAAGCCGTCCATGCCGACCATCAGCATGTCGGGGTCGTTGTAGTAGCCGGTGTGCTGCGCGGTGGGGTGCAGGGCCTGGTCGAAGTTGGACAGCAGGTTGGTCATGGACGGCTGGTTGCCGTAGTAGACGATGTCGGTGCTGGTCCGCCACATGGGGGCCGTGCCCGGTGCCCAGTTCCACGGGTTCTGCCTGCCCCAGTCGCAGACCGACAGGGTGAGCGGGCGGCCGGTGGCCGCCGACGCCCGCGCCACCGCGTCGCTGACCGACCGGTACGTCGTCGCCGGGTCGAGCCCTTCGGCGTCGCCGCCGCACCAGTCGACCTTGACGAAGTCGAAGCCCCAGGTGGAGAACTGGAGCATGTCCTGGGCGTAGTGGCCCTCGCTGCCCGTGCCGGGCGCGGCGGGCCGGCCCGTCGGGTAGTAGTAGCCGCAGCCGTCCTTTCCGGCGTCGGTGTAGATGCCGGCCTTCAGGCCCTTGCTGTGGATGTAGTCGGCGATGGCGCTCATGCCGCCCGGCCACTCCGCCGTGTCGACGGTGATGTTGCCGCCGCTGTCGCGAGTGCCCTGCCACCAGCCCTCGTCGATGTTGATGTACTCGTAACCGGCGGCGGGCAGGCCCGCGGCGACGAACGCGTCGACCTGCTGCTTGATGACGTTGTAGTCGATCTTGGCGGCGAAGCTGTTCCAGGACGCCCAGCCCATGGGCGCGGTGGGCACGGCGATCTGACGGCTCGTCGCCGCCTGTGCCGGGCCGGGGGCGGCGAAGAGGAGCGCGGCGGTCGCGGTCAGGGCGAAAGCGAGGACGCGTACGACGACGGCTCCGCAGCGCCACGGGAGGTCTCTGCTGGTCGAGAGGTGAGGGGGGTACATGCGGCTCCTGGGAGTGGGAAGTGTTCGGCATTTCGAATCGATGTCGACTTACCGAACGCACGTCGCGCCGACGGTAGAGCCGCACCGAGGAGCGCGTCAACGGCCGGGACGGATGCGAAGTGACCTTTCTCCGGCGCGAGTTGAGCCACCTCGGCCGGCCGGATGATTTTGTCGTGCACACAGTCTTGTGGAGCGGGGCTCCCCTTCCTTACTTTCCAGTAAGTACAAATCTGAACGTGCCTCATGTTCAGTGTGCAGCCGAGCCGCACTTCGGCATGCTCCCGTTACCCCACTCCAGAGGAGAGAGCCGTCATGCCTGCCTTCACCACCAGGCACCTTTGTTCCGTGGCCGCCGCCCTCGCCCTGACCGTCGCCGCCCCCGCGACCGCCGCCACGGCCGCCCCGGACGCCTCCTCCGCCGGCCTGCGCGAGGTGCTGTTCGTCGGCAACAACTGGGACGGAACCGCCGACGTCATCAAGTCCACCGGTGACTTCGCGAAGGTCGGCCGGATCAATGTCGTGCCCGACAAGGACCAGCGGATGGCGGAGATCAACGCCGATCCGATCAAGTGGATCTACTTCATGGCGATCCGCAACGGCGTCGGCGAGGGACACGACCAGTTCGTCGACGACATGTACTCCACCCCCGACGGCAAGTCGGTCGTGGTGTCCCGGCCGAGCTTCGCCGACGTCGTGTCGATCGATCTGGCCACCGGAAAGATCAACTGGCGTTTCGCCGTGTCCGGTTACCGCAGCGACCACATGGCCGTCTCCCCCGACGGCACCCGGGTCGCGGTGTCGGCGTCGACCGCGAACACCGTGCACGTGCTGGACATCACCACGGGCAAGCAGCTGGGCAAGTTCTCGACCGGCGACAAGCCGCACGAGAACATCTTCACCAAGGACGGCAAGTACATCTGGAACATGTCGATCGGCGACGTGAACACCTCGCTCGACGACCCGTCCGCGGACTGGACGAAGGGCGACCGGCACATCACGGTCGTGGACGCGACGACGTACAAGCAGGTCAAGGTCATCGACATGCGTGACCGGCTGGACGCCATCGGCCTGAAGAACTTCTCGGACGCGGTCCGCCCGGCGGTGTTCTCCCCCGACGAGTCCAAGCTGTACTTCCAGGTCTCCTTCTTCAACGGCTTCATGGAGTACGACGTCGCCGCCGACAAGATCACCCGGGTGAAGACGCTGCCGAAGAACCCGGCGACCAGCGAGGACCGCACCACCTGGGTCAACGACTCGCGTCACCACGGCATCTCGATGAGCCCGGACGGCAGCAAGCTGTGCGTCGCGGGCACGATGGACGACTACGCGACGGTCGTCGACCGGGCCACCCTCCAGGAGGGCGACCTGGTGACCGCTTCCAAGCCGTACTGGGCCACCGTCAGCGGCGACGGCAAGGACTGCATCGTCTCCGAGAGCGGCGCCGACCAGGTCACCGCCATCGACTTCGCCACCGGCAAGAAGGTCCTGTCCGTCCCGGTCGGCGACCACCCGCAGCGGGTGCGCCTGGGTCACGTGCAGGACGGCTGGACGGGGCCGTCGGCGGGCTGACGAGCCGGCCGGCACGCGCGAAAGGTCCCGGGCCGCTGCCCGGGACCTTTCGCGCGTCAGAAGTGCGCCGCCGCCCAGGCCGACAGTTCCGACCGCGCCGCGCCCAGCAGGGCCGCCGACGGCGCGGAGGCGCCGTCGGTCACCAGCGCGTAGTGCAGGACACCCGAGTCGGAGTCGGTGAGCAGCAGCCGCCGGCTGCCCGTGCCGCCCGGTTCCGCGGCGACCGCGACGGGGGTCGACGTGGTGTACGCCGGCGGGGCGTACACGGCGCCCAGGTCGGAGACCACGGTGGTGGCGGACGTGGGGAAGGACGCCGGCAGGTGCAGTTCGGTGGGCGCCGAGCCGCCGCCCGAGCGCCACACCAGCAGCCCGTACCGGCCGGCGCCGACGAGCTGGGCCACGTTCGGCAGCGAGCTCGGCACCGGGTTCCAGGTCAGGGTGGTGGAGCCGTCGCGGGAGCGGTCCTCGTAGGTGAAGGCGGCCGTCGCGCCGGAGGTGGCGCTCGGGTAGAGCCGGTCCAGCAGCCGGGCGTCCTGACGCAGCGTCACGGCGCCGGTGTCGTCGAGGCGGGCGGCGGACAGGTCCTCGTCGTTCCAGGCGTCACCGGAGGTGAGCACCTTGCCGGGATTGCCGTTCATCAGCTCGTGGTGGCGTCCGCTGTAGATGTCCCACTGCCACTGCGTGCCGGAGAGCACCGGGCCGGAGCTCGCCGGTTCGGACCACCAGCTCGCGCCCGGCACCCGGGAGTCGAGCGCCTGGTACATCGCCTTGACCACGGTCGGCGCCTTGTCCGAGACCGTGCCGCTGAGCGGGTGCCCGAACTCGCTGACCACCGCGGCCGTCCCGGCGGCCGCTGCGCGGTCCCGGACCACGCCGAAGTCGGTCGTGTACTGCCCGTCGGCCGCCTTGCCCCACATGAGGATGCCGGAGATGGCCTTCTGGTCGTAGAAGTGGGTGTTGAAGACGTAGCGGGAGCCGAGCGTGCCGGCGTCGAGCAGTCCGCCCTCCTGCTTCTGGGAGTCGATGTTGGCGTTCCAGAAGAGGTTGGGCTCGACGAGGGCCGGCTTGTCCTGCCAGCCCGCCGCGTCCATCCGGGCCCGGAACCGCTGGTAGAAAGGCCACAGCAGGTCCCGCTCCCAGGCGCGGCTGCTCTGGCCGGAGTCGTAACTGCCCGCGTACGGCTCGTTGTAGGGGTCGAAGCCGACGACGCCGGCGAACTCCGCGTCGTCGAGGTGCTGCTCGACGTACGCCATGGTCGTCTGCGCGGTGGCGAGGAAGGCATCCTGCAGGCCGTGGGCGTTGTGCCAGAAGTCGTACTGCGCCTGCTGCACGGCCTTGTTCTGGGTGATGTTCTGGCCCCAGAAGAAGCAGATGCCGCAGGACTCCTTGGGGTAGCCCCCGGCCGCCACGGCCCACTCGGGGGCGCCGTCGCCGGTGTACCAGCTGCCCTCGTCGAAGAGGTACCGGGAGTAGAGGTCCTGGTGGAAGTCGGGGTAGACGCGGATCCCTGCGTCGAGGAAGGCGCGCATCTGGTCGGTGACGGCGGCCAGGTAGGCGGTGTCGACCTGGCCGCGAGCGGGTTCGGCGTGGGCCCACGACAGCAGGAAGCGCACCGCGTTGCCGCCCCCCAGGGCGCGCAGCGAGGTCGCGGACTTCCTCGCGTCGGCGACGGAGGCGAAGGGCAGGCCGCCGTTCTCCTCCAGCTTGGTCTCGCCGGAGACGTTGTAGCCGCGCAGCACGATTTCGCGGCCGGTGCCGTCGACGAGACGGCCGTCGGCCACGGTCAGCGGCGTCCCGTCGAACCAGAGCGAGCCGGGAAGGCTCGCGGCGGCGGCGGGCGGCGCACCCGTCGCCGTCACGGCTGCGCACAGGACCACCAGAACGGCGAGCAGACGAGCGCAAATTTTTGGCATGTCCACCACAGTCGAGCCATGTCCGGACACAGTCAACACTGCTGACTCCACGGTAAGTCCGGACCCGCCCGGCCGGTCCTCCCCCGGCCCGCGCCGAGGGAGCCACGGGAGCCGCCTACCGCGGGGGCAGCCGGTGCAGTTCGACGTCCGTGAGCCGGCCGTCGGCGGCGGTGGCGGTCAGGTAGGTGCGGTGCGGTTGGCGTCGGCGGTCGGTCGGGGAACCGGGGTTGAGCAGGCGCAGTCCGGTCGGGGCGGTGGTGTCCCAGGGGATGTGGCTGTGCCCGAAGACCAGCACGTCGAGGTCCGGGAACCGGGCGGCGCAGCGCGCCTCGCGCCCCCGCGCGGGCCCCGTCTCGTGCACGACGCCGAAGCGCAGCCCGCCGAGTTCCGCGTACGCCACCTCGGGAAGCCGTACGCGGAGCTCCGGCCCGTCGTTGTTGCCGTACACCCCGACGAGCCGGCGGCTGAGGCCCTCCAGCAGGTCGAGGGTGGCCGTGTCCACCCAGTCCCCGGCGTGCAGCACCACGTCGGCGCGCGGGATCTCGGCGAGGAGCACCGCGGGCAGCCGCTTCGCCCGCTTGGGGAGGTGGGTGTCGGACATGAGGAGCAGGCGCACACGGGCAGCCTAGGGCCCCCGTCCGGCGGATCACCCCGGAGACGCGGGGGCCGCCGGGAGGCCGATGCGCTCGGCGCGGCGTGCGGGGCACCGTGGCGGCGCGGCGTGCGGGGCACCGTGGCGGCGCGGCGTGCGGGGCACCGCGGCGGCGCGGCGTGCGGGGCACCGCGGCGGCGCGGCATGCGGGGCACCGCGGCGGCGCGGCATGCGGGGCAGGTGGCGGCGCGCGGAGGGTCCCCCGGTCGGGCCAGTGGGGCGCGGTGTCCGGGATACTGGAGCCTCCGGCCAGGACACAGGGCCGACGCGGCCCCGGCAGGCGCTCTCACAGCCGGTCCGGAGTGGGGCGGGGCGCTCGGCGGAGTTAGCATCTGGCCACCCGTATCCGATCATTCACGGCAAGCGAACCCGAGGGGGCTCGGAAGCCCGATGCCGGTCAAGGTCAGCGTCATCATCCCCGTGTACAACCCGGGGACCTACATCGAGGACTGCGTCGACTCGCTGTTGAGGCAGTCGCTGCCACCCGACGAATACGAAGCGATCTTCGTCGACGACGGCTCCACCGACGGCACCCCGGCCCGGCTCGACGCGCTCGCCGCCGAGGATCCCCGGGTGAGCGTCATCCACCAGGAGAACTCCGGCTGGTCGGGCAAGCCCCGCAACGTCGGCATCGCCGCCGCGCGGGGCGAGTACGTCATGTTCGTCGACAACGACGACCATCTGGGCCACGAGGCCCTGGAGCGGATGTACGACTACGGCGTGGCCAACGGCGCCGACGTGGTCGTCGGCAAGATGGCCGGCCGCGGCCGGGCGGTCCCGGTGGAACTGTTCCGCCGCAACCGGCCCCGCGCCTCCGTCGCCGACGCCCCGCTCATCGACAGCCTCACCCCGCACAAGATGTTCCGGCGGGAGTTCCTGGACCGCATCGGCCTGCGCTTCCCCGAGGGCCGGCGGCGGCTGGAGGACCACGTCTTCGTGACCGAGGCGTTCCTGCGCGCGGACAACGTGAGTGTGCTCAGCGACTACGTCTGCTACTACCACGTGCGCCGGGACGACTCCTCCAACGCCGGCTTCCAGCGCTTCGACCCCGTCGGGTACTTCGAGAACCTGCGGGAGGCCCTGGACGTCGTCGAGCGGTACACCGAGCCGGGGCCGCTGCGCGACGGCCTCTACCGGCGCTGGCTGCGGGTGGAGATGGTGGAGCGGCTGCGCGGCCGCCGCTTCCTCGCCCAGCCGGACGACTTCCGGCGGGGCCTCTTCAAGGAGATCCACCACGTCGTCAAGGAACGCTTCGGCCCCGGCGTGGCCGCCGGACTGCAGCCCACGCAGCAGGTCGTCGCCGCGCTGATCGCCGCCGACCGCTACGACGACGTCGTCGCCTTCGCCGAGTGGGAGGCCGGTGTCGCCCTGTCGGCCGAGCCCACCGGCGTCGCCTGGGCGGGCGGCAGGCTGCGGATCGAGTTCGCCGCCGAGTTCACCGCGGGCGGCACACCGCTGCTGTTCCCGGGCGGCGCCGCGCCCGCCCCGCTGGACGGCGCGCCGCTGGACGTCGCCGAGGCGATCGCCTGGGTGTGCGCGGACTCCTTCGCCCGGTTCGGCACGGCCACCGCGGACCTGCTGCTGCGCGAACGCTCCACCGCCGCCCAGTACTTCCAGCCCGTCGAGCTCACCCGGGAGATCGTGCCGGCCGGGGACGGCGGGCGGACCCGGCTGGTGCTGCGCGCGTCGGCCACCGTCGACCCGGCCGCGGCGGCCGGCGGCGAGCCGCTGCGCGGCGCGCTGTGGGACGCCCACGCCCGGGTGAGGCTGGGCGGCTGGACCAAGGAGTGCCGGGTCGGGCCGGGCCCGCGCAAGGCCCGCGCCGCCGCGTCGGCGGGTGTCGTCGCGGGCCGGGTCGTCCTGCCGTACTGGACCGACCGGCACGGCAACCTCTCACTGGACGTCGACCGGGCCGGCAAGCGCCTGGGGCTCGACCGGGTCTCCCCCGACGACACCGTCGTCTCCGGCGGCGGGCTGCGCGCGCCCGTGCCGCTGCACGTGCCCGGCGACACCGCGGTGCTGCTCAGGTTCACCTCCCCGGACGCCTCCGTGGACGCGCCCGGCACCCTGTCGCCGGCCCCGGAGGGGGCCCTCCTGGAGGCCGCGCTGCCCGTCGCGGCCCTCGGCGGGGCCACCTGGCGCACCACGCTGTGCCCGGCCCCCGACGCCGGCGAACCCCGCTTCCTGCCCCTGCCGCTGTCCCTGAGCGGCGACGGCCGGTCGGTCAGGGTGGTGCGGACCCCCCGGCCCGGCGCCGTACGGCGGCTGGTCCGCGGGGCGCGGCGGATGCTCGCCGTCGCCGTGGGCAGGAGGCCGGGCCGCGGCCGGGCCGGAGGGAGGTGACAAGCGTGCGATCACTGGAGATGGCGGGCGCTTGGGTGCTGGAGCCCAAGGTCTTCCCGGACGAGCGGGGCAGCTTCCACGAGTGGTACCGCGGCGAGGAGTTCCGCGAGGCCACCGGGTACGACCTGTCGCTCGCGCAGGCCAACTGCTCCGTCTCCCGGCGGGGCGTGCTGCGCGGGGTGCACTTCGCCGACGTGCCGCCCGGACAGGCCAAGTACATCACCTGCGTACGCGGCACCGTCCTGGACGTGATCGTCGACCTGCGCACCGGCTCCCCCACCTTCCGGCGGTGGGAGGCGGTGCGCCTCGGCGACGACACCCATCACGCGGTGTTCCTCGCGGAGGGACTGGGGCACGCCTTCATGGCCCTCAGCGACGACGCGACCGTGGTGTACCTGTGCTCGACCGGTTACGCGCCCGAGCGGGAACACGGCGTGCACCCGCTCGACGCGGACCTCGGCATCGACTGGCCGGAGGGCGTCACCCCGGTGCTGTCGCCGAAGGACGCCGAGGCCCCGTCGCTGGCCGAGGCCGAGCGGACGGGGCTGCTGCCGTCGTACGAGGCGTGCGTCGCGCGCTACGAGGAGCTGCGCGGCAGGCCGTCCAACGGCTGACGGCGAGCCGGTCCAGCGGCTGAGGCGAGCCGGTTCAGCGGCTGACGGCGAGCCGGTCCAGGGCCGAGCGCAGGGGCTCCCAGCCGCGGGAACGCCTGAGGCCGCGATTGCGGGCCCGCACCAGCGGGCGCCAGAAGTCCGCTTCCAGCAGCGCCTCGGGCCGCACCGCCTGCACCCGCTCCAGGACCGCCTCCGGCACCTTCTGCGGGTCGGGGACGTCGTACTCGGCCATGATCTCGTCGTACTTGTCGTGCAGCACCCGGTTGCGGGGATCGGCGCCGAAGACGACGAGCTGCCCGGTGGGCCGCGTGTCGACGAGGACGGTCACCAGGTCGGGCCGGTAGCGGCCGAGGATCTCGGTGATCTTGTAGACGTCGCCGGTCCAGGCGGTGGTGTGCCGGTCGCGGGCCGCCTCGTCGACGCTGCGCGGCAGCATGTCGTCGAAGACGATCACGCTGGACCAGTCCGCGTGCTTCTCGACGTTCATGAAGTCGCGCAGGGCGTACTCGAACAGGTGCATGCCGTCGATGAACGACAGGTCCAGGGTGGTGCGCCGCCAGTAGCCGAACGGCGCGCGGCCGCGGCGCAGGTTGCGCAGCGGGTGCCGGCCGCCGCGCAGGTGCGCGAGGGGGTTGTCGCGGGCGAAGAAGTCGTCGCTGGTGGCCTTGACCAGGTGGACGTCGCACCGGATCTCCGTGACCACCTTGAAGGCCGGGTCGACGGCGATGCTGGGCACCCGCGACAGCTTCAGGCTGCGGCCGTCGTTGACGCCGATCTCCAGGTAGTTGCGGTTCGCGCTGACCTTGTGCAGTTCCCGCAGGAACTCATGGCGTTTCACGAAGGGACTCCTTGCGGATGTGAGGCAGAGCTTCGTGCAGGGCGGCGCGCCAGTCGCGCAGCGGCGGCAGGCCGAGTTCCCGCCACCGGCCGTGGCCGAGGGCGCTGTAGGCGGGGCGGGGCGCGGGCCGGGGGTAGGCGGCGCTGCCGACCGGGCGGACCCGGCCGGGGTCGGCGCCGAGGCCGTGGAACACCTCGCGGGCCAGGTCGTACCAGGTGGTCTCGCCGGAGCTGGTGGCGTGCAGGACACCGCTCGCGCCGCGGCCCACGAGCGGGCCCAGGTCGGCCACGCGCGCGGCGACGTCCGCGCTCCACGTCGGCTGCCCACGCTGGTCGTCGACCACGTCGACGGTGGCGCGACGGGCTTCCAGATCCATCATGGTGCGCACGAAGCTACGGCCGTGGACCCCGTAGAGCCAAGCGGTTCGCACGATCACGCCGGTGTCCGGGAGTTCCTCCAGCACGGCGCGTTCGCCCGCGAGCTTGGTGCGGCCGTAGGCGGTGCGCGGGGCGGGCGGGTGGTCCTCGGGGTAGGGCGTGGTCGCGTCGCCGGGGAAGACGTAGTCGGTGGAGACGTGGACCAGGCGGGCGCCGGCCGCGGCGCAGGCGCGGGCCAGGTGGCGCGGTCCGTCGCCGTTGACGCGCAGCGCGCGGTCCTCGTCCGTCTCGGCGTCGTCGACCGCGGTGTAGGCGGCGCAGTTGACGACCACGTCGGGCCGGTGCGCGGCGACCGCGTCGGCGACCGCGTCGGACCGGGTGATGTCGAGGGCGCCGCGGTCCAGGCCCGTCACCTGCTCGCCGCGCCGGGCGAGTTCATCGGTCAGGTCCCGGCCCAGCATGCCGCCGGCGCCCGTGACCAGCCACCTCATGATGTCTCCCGCAGTGCCGCGCGCCGCTTGAGCGGCTCCCACCAGGCGCGGTTGTCCTGGTACCAGGCGACGGTCTCGGCGAGGCCGGCGGTGAAGTCGCGGCGCGGGCGGTAGCCGAGTTCGTCGCGGGCCTTGCTCCAGTCGACGGAGTAGCGCAGGTCGTGGCCCTTGCGGTCGGCCACCTGCTCCACCCGGTCCCAGCCGGCGCCGCACTGTTCGAGCAGCAGGCCGGTGAGTTCCTTGTTGGTCAGTTCGGTGCCGCCGCCGATGTTGTAGACCTCGCCGGGGCGGCCCTTGGCGCGGACCAGTTCCACGCCCGCGCAGTGGTCGTCGACGTGCAGCCAGTCGCGGACGTTGAGTCCGTCGCCGTAGAGGGGGACCTTCTCGCCGTCGAGGAGGTTGGTGACGAACAGCGGGACGACCTTCTCGGGGAACTGGTGCGGGCCGTAGTTGTTGGAGCAGCGGGTGACCCGCACGTCCAGGCCGTGGGTGCGGTGGTAGGCGAGCGCGAGCAGGTCGGAGGACGCCTTCGACGCGGAGTAGGGGGAGTTGGGCCGCAGCTGGGCCTCCTCCGTGGTGGACCCGGTCTCGACGGATCCGTAGACCTCGTCGGTGGAGATGTGCACGAACGTCTCCACCGGGTGCCGCAGCGCCGCGTCCAGCAGGGTCTGCGTGCCGACCACGTTGGTCAGCACGAAGTCCTGCGCCCCGGTGATCGAGCGGTCCACGTGGGACTCGGCGGCGAAGTGCACGACCTGGTCCGCGTCGGCCATGAGCTTGTCGACGAGCTCGGCGTCGCGGATGTCGCCCCGCACGAACCGCAGCCGGGGATGGTCGAGATCGAGGTTGTCGAGAGTGCCGGCGTACGTGAGCTTGTCCAGCACGGTGATCCGGGGCGCGTCCGGCCCGTCGTCGTCGAGCAGGGAACGCACGTAGCGGGAGCCGATGAAGCCGGCGGCGCCGGTGACGAGGAGATTCATGTGTGGATCTGCACCTTGCTGTGGTCGCCGAGGACGAGTCGGTGGGCGCTGGGCACGCTGGGGGCCGGGGTCACCTCGACGTGCCGGCCGATCAGCGAGTTCTCGATCCGGCCCACTCCGCGGATCGAGGAGTCGCGCAGCACGATGGAGAACTCCAGCTCGCTGTCGGTGATGCGGCAGTTCTCCGCGACCGAGGTGAAGGGGCCGACGTAGGAGTCCTCGACGACGGTTCCGGCGCCGATGACGACGGGGCCGACCAGGCGGGAGTTCACCACGTGCGCCCCCTCCTCGACCACCACGCGCCCCACCGTCTCCGACGCCTCGTCGACGTCGCCGTCGATGCGCCGCTCGACGCCCTCCAGGACCGTCCGGTTGACCTCGAGCATGTCGACGACGTTCCCGGTGTCCTTCCAGTAGCCCTCGATGACGGTGCTGCGCACGTCGGCGTGCTGGTCGATCAGGTGCTGGATGGCGTGGGTGATCTCCAGCTCGCCGCGCCAGGAGGGACGGATGGCGCGCACCGCGTCGTGGATCACCGGCGTGAACAGGTAGACGCCGACCAGCGCGAGGTCGCTCTTGGGACGTTCGGGCTTCTCCTCCAGGCGCACCACCTGGCCGGAGGCGTCGAGTTCGGCGACGCCGAAGGAGCGGGGGTCCGCCACCTTCGTGAGCAGGATCTGCGCGTCCGGCCGGTTGTCGCGGAACTCCTCGACGAGGGAGGCTATGCCGCCGACGATGAAGTTGTCGCCCAGGTACATCACGAAGTCGTCGTCGCCGAGCCAGTCCCGCGCGATGAGCACCGCGTGGGCCAGGCCCAGGGGCTTCTCCTGGGGGATGTAGGTGATCTCCAGGCCGAACTTGGAGCCGTCGCCGACCGCTTCCTGGATCTCGGCCGCGGTGTCCCCGACGATCACGCCGACCTCGGTGATCCCGGCGTCCGCGATGGACTCCAGTCCGTAGAAGAGCACGGCCTTGTTGGCCACGGGCACGAGTTGTTTGGCCGACGTATGCGTGATCGGCCTGAGTCGTGTACCAGCACCGCCTGACAGCACGAGAGCCTTCATCTGCTTCACCATAGTCGCGATCCCGGCAAGGGGATCGCGACAGGTGTGGCCGGTTCGTTACGTCCGTGCTGCGCCGGCGCGTCCGACGGCGGCGGTGACGCCTGCCTTCCGGGGTGTGTTCAGTCCTCGCCGCGCACTATGTTCCAGTCCGGGCCCAGTTGCGCCGTACGGGTGGGACCGTCGTCCACGACGGCCGGGACGCAGGTCCGCACGACCCGCTTCCCCTGCAGGCGGCGGGCTTCGCGCCAGCCGGTCTCGGGGTCGCGGTCGACGGGCTTGTCACTGGTCTGCGACGTCACGGCACTTCATCTTCCTTCTGCTGCGCGCTCTGCCTCCCCGCCCGCACGGGGCGGGGACCACCGCTTCGTCCGCGGTGCCCTCACGAGTCCCCGGCGGGGATTCGGCCAAACGCGGCACACGGACATCACAGGCCCCGCCGCTGACGTGCCGGGGCAGGAGAGGGAGGGCTACGGCGACGCCCTTCCGGTCACGGAGCGCCGACCGCCAGCTCCGCCCACACCTGCTTGCCGCCGCTGACCGGCACGGTCCCCCACGACAGCGACATCGCCTCGACGAGGAGGATGCCGCGCCCGCCGGTGGCCTCCCAGCCGATGCTGGTCGGCTTGACGGGGGTGCGGGGGGAGGAGTCGGCGACCGAGACGCGCAGCCGCCCGCCGAGCAGCGTCAGATCGAGGCGGACCCGGCCGTCGGTGTGCACCAGGGCGTTGGTGACGAGTTCGGAGACCACCAGCAGGGCGGTGTCGAGGTCGTCCCGGGACAGGCCCCAGACGCGCAGGGTCCGCCGGGTGAATCGGCGGGCGTGTCCGGCGGCCTCGGGCACGCGCCAGACCGTCCATGTCTCGCGCAGCGGGCGCAAGGCCATGCCGTCGTAGCGCAGCAGGAGCAGGGCGACGTCGTCGGCTCGGTGCGCGCTGCCGAGGAGGGCGTCGGCGACGGTGCCGAGATCGCCGGGGTCGCAGGCGGCGAGTCCGCGGGCGAGGCGGGCGAGGCCCTCGTCGATGTCGCATTCGGGGGACTCCACGAGGCCGTCGGTGGTCAGGGCGATCACCGTTCCGGGCTGCAGCCTGAGGGCGTTCATCGGGAAGCGCGCCTGTGTGAGTACCCCGAGCGGCGGTCCTCCCTCGGCGTCCGGGATCTCGGCGTGCCCGTCCGGGTGCCGCAGCACCGGCGGCAGGTGTCCGGCCCGGACGTACCAGGCGGAGCCCTCCTCCATGTCGATGTCGACGTAGGCGCAGGTGGCGAAGAGGTCGGTCTCCAGGTCGGCCAGCAGGCGGTTGGCGTGCGAGACGACGACGTCCGGCGGGTGGCCCTCGACGGCGTAGGCGCGCAGCGCGGTGCGCATCTGGCCCATGAGGGTCGCGGCGGCGGTGCTGTGGCCCTGGACGTCGCCGATGACGAGGGCGACGTGGTTGTCGGGCAGCGGGATCACGTCGTACCAGTCGCCGCCCACCTCCAGGCCGGCGGTGGCGGGCAGGTAGCGGGCGACGGCGACCGCGCCGGGCAGCGGGGGCAGCCGGCGGGGCAGCAGCTGGCGCTGGAGCATGCCGACGAGTTCGTGCTCGGCGTCGAAGGCGTGGGCGCGCGTCAGGGCCTGCCCGGCGAGGCCGGCGGAGGCGGTGAGCAGCGCGCGTTCGTCGGGGCTGAAGTCGTGCGGGGCGTCCCAGCCGATCAGGCAGGCGCCGGCCATCCGGTCGCCGGCGGGCAGCGGCAGCACGGCGAGGCCGCCGGGCCCGATGCCGGCGAGGGCGGCTTCCAGGGCGGTGCCCGCGGGCCAGATCTGGGTGCGGCCCTCGCGCAGGGCGGCGGCCAGGGTGGGCATGGCGCGCACGGGGGCGTCGGGCCACTCCGAACGCCACTCCAGCCGCCACAGCTCCGGCCAGGACTCCGGTTCCGGCGGGTCGAGGACGGTGACCACGAGCCGGTCGCCCTCCAGTTCGGCCAGCGCGATCCGGTCGGCCCGCAGCGGCTTGCGCAGGGCGGCCACCACGGCCTGGCCGACGTCGCGGACGGTGCCGGCGGTGGCCAGAGCGGCGGCCAGCCGCTGGACCCGGGCGACGTCGGTGACGTCGGAGCGCAGGGTGGAGGCGTCGGCCACCGTGCCGACGAACCGGACCGGGCGGCCTTCCCCGCCGGGCAGCAGCCGCCCGCGCAGCCGCAGCCATTTCGGCGGGCCGCCGGGCTGCAGCACCCGGAACTCCAGTTCGCGCTCGCCGGCGGGCATGTGGTCGGCCTCCACCACGGACATCAGCGCGGGCAGGTCCTCCGGCACGGTCAGTCCGAGCAGCGTCTCGGCCTTGCCGTCGAACTCCTCCCGGGTGAGGCCGACCAGCTCCAGGATGCCGTCGCCGACCTCGATCCGTCCGGTGTCCGCGGCGAGGACGAACGCCCCCGGCGGCAGCACCCCGCCCTCCGCCGCCTGCTCGGGGGCGGGCAGGGCGACGGCCTCGGAGACCAGTTCCAGGGTGCGCCGGTCCTCGGCGCCGAAGCCCCCGGGCCGGTCACTGACGGCGACCAGGCAGCCGCCGCACCCGTCGTCGCCGTCGTCGCCGCGCGCCGGCAGGACGGCGAGGTGGAACTCCGGCGACGGCGTGCGCCGGGAGTCGGCGCACTCGGCGAGTTCCTCGGGCCCGAGGAACACCGGGCGGCCGGTGCGGTGGACGTCGGCCACCGGGGAGCGGCCGGAGCGGGGGTAGCCGTCGCGGAGCCCGAACAGGGTCCGGGGAACGCCCACCGACTCGGCCAGGCACAGCAGGTCGCCGTCCTCTGACGGGGTGTACACGGCGGCGAACGCCGCCCCGGCGAAGACCAGTGCCTGCTCCAGCACCCGGCGCACCCGTTCGGGGGTGTCCTGGCCGGTCATGAGCACCTTCAGGGCACCTTCGGCACGCAGGCTTCCGGTTCTGCGTTCCGCAGCGCCCTCACTGACCACGTTCGTCATTACAGCGCGTATCCGGCGCCCGCGCAGCCCCCGTGAACGTTCCGCGGCCGTCAGGCGCCGCCGATCGAACAAACCGAACATCTCTTGACCCGTGCGTATCGCACCGTGCACTCGTGACAGGCGTGACTGTCGGGCCCGCCGGCCGGCTGGAAGTCTCGACACCGGCCCACCAAGGGGGGATCGATGGACAAGCGGTACGAGGTGTACGCGCTCGCCGACAGACACTTCTACGAGACGCCGGACCGGCTGTCCGCGGCCGGGCAGGACACGGCGCTGTACGAGACGGCCCGCCGCGAGGTGCCCGAGGGCTGGCAGGCGGCGCGGATCGGCGACTGGCTGACACTGACACCGCCGGCCGCGGACGGGAGCCCGCTCGCGGGCCCGGCGCAGGGCTGGAAGATCCACGCCTCGGCCACCCGGGAGAACGCGGAGCGGATCGCCGGCATCGTGTGGGACTACTGCGTGCCGCGCCGCATCCCCTTCAAGTTCGTGCCGGGTCCGCACCTGCTGCACCTGCGCAACACCAAGTACGCGGGCCGCGACGGGAGCGGCAAGTTCGTCACCGTCTACCCGGCCGACGACGAGCAGCTGCACCTCGTGCTGCGCGAACTGGGCAAGCTGCTGGAGGGCTTCGAAGGCCCGTACATCCTCACCGACCTGCGCTGGTACGACGGTCCGCTGTACGTCCGCTACGGCGCGTTCGCGCGCACCTACGTCGTGGACGAGCGGGGCTCGCTGGTGCCGGCGGTGCGGGACGGCGAGGGGCGGATGGTGCCGGACCGGCGGGCGCCGTCGTTCCAGGTGCCGGAGTGGGTGACGCTGCCGTCGTTCCTGCGGCCGCACCTCGAGGCCCGCAACACCACGACGGTGGGCGAGCTGCCGTACCGGATCGAGAAGGCGCTGCACTTCTCCAACGGCGGCGGCGTGTACGTGGGCACCGACACCCGGGACGGGCGGAAGGTCGTGCTGAAGGAGGGCCGGCCGCACGCCGGGCTGGCCTCCGACGGGGCCGACGCGATCGCCCGGCTGGAGCGGGAGAAGCGGGCGCTCGA
Organism: Streptomyces sp. NPDC031340; assembly: GCF_055569945.1. NCBI lineage: Bacteria > Bacillati > Actinomycetota > Actinomycetes > Kitasatosporales > Streptomycetaceae > Streptomyces > Streptomyces sp. NPDC031340. Next base: position 78,461 of record NZ_JBVIIE010000007.1, on the reverse strand, counting down.
GCAGGTGGCGGGCACCGGCGTGGTCCCGGAGGTGCGGGACTGGTTCACACTGGGCGACCACCGGTTCCTGGTGATGGACTTCCTAGAGGGGCGACCGCTCAACTCCTTCTTCGCCCTGCGCCATCCGCTGCTCTCGCCCGATCCGGACCCGGACGCGGTCGCCGCGTACACACGGTGGGCGGTGCGTATCCACGGGGCGGTGGAACGGGCGGTGGAGGCGCTGCACGCCCGCGGGATCGTCTTCAACGACCTGCACGTCTTCAACATCATGGTCGCCCCGGACGAGGAGTCGGTGCACCTGATCGACTTCGAGGCGGCCGCGCCGGTGGCGGAGGGCGCCCGCCAGGTCGTCGCCCACCCCGGCTTCTTCGCCCCGCCCGACCGGACCGGCACCGACGTCGACCGTTACGCGCTGGCGTGCCTGCGGCTCGCCCTGTTCCTGCCGGTCACGACGCTGTTCGTGGTGGACCGCGGGAAGGCGGCCCACCTGGCCGAGGTGATCGCGGAGCAGTTCCCCGACATACCCGCCGGCTTCCTGGACGAGGCTGTACGGGAGATCACCCGGGGCACGGCCGTGGGGTCGCCGGCGTTCGTGCGGCCGGGCGACTGGCCGCACAGCCGCGACTCGATGGTCAAGGCGGTCCTCGCCTCGGCCACCCCGGAGCGCGCGGACCGGCTCTTCCCGGGGGACATCGCCCAGTTCTCCGACGGCGGCGGGCTCGGGCTCGCCCACGGCGCGGCCGGTGTGCTGTACGCGCTGGCCCGGGGCGGCGGCGAGCGGTACGAGGAGGGCGAGCGCTGGCTCCTGGCCCGCACCGACCCCACCCCACCCGGCACGCCGCTCGGGCTGTACGACGGCCTCGCGGGCGTCGCCCACGTCCTGGAGCTGCTCGGTCACCGGCAGCGGGCCCTGGACATCGTCGGGTCCATCCTCGCCGAGCAGTGGCAGAACCTCTCCTCCGACCTGCACGGCGGCCTCGCCGGGCTGGGGCTGGTCCTCGGGGAACTCGCCCGCCGCACGGGCGAGCCGGAGCTGCGGGAACGGGCGGCCGACGCCGCGCGGATCCTGGTGCGACGGCTCGGGGAGCCGGCCGCCGAACGGCGGCGGGCGGGACTGCTGCGCGGCGCGAGCGGCCAGGCGCTGTTCCTGCTGCGGCAGTACGAGCTGACCGGCGAGCGGGACCTGCTGGACGCGGCCGCCGTCGCTCTGCGCCGGGACCTGGACCACTGCGTCGTCCAGAAGAAGGGCGGCGGCCTGGAGGTCGACGAGGGCTGGCGGACCCTGCCGTACCTCGGCGACGGCAGCGCCGGCGTCGGCATGGTCCTCGACGACTACCTGGTCCACGCACACGACGCGGAGTTCGACAAGGCCCGCGCCGGAATCCTTACCGCGGCCACGTCCCGCTTCTACGCGCAGCCCGGCCTCTTCCAGGGCCGCGCCGGAATGATCCTGCACCTCAGCCGCACCACGCACCCGGACGCCACCGACCGGCGCCGCGCCGAGCAGATCGACGCGCTCGGCTGGTACGCGATGGCGTACGAAGGCCAACTGGCCTTCCCCGGAAACCAGATGATGCGGCTGTCCATGGACCTCGCCACCGGAACGGCAGGGTGCCTGCTCGCGCTCGCGGCGGCCCTCGACGGCGAGACCGAGGCACACCTGCCGTTCCTGCCGCCCCTGCGGCGGCCCACCGAACGCGGCTCCGCGATCTGACGGAGTCGTGACACAACCCCGTCCCCATCAAGGGATTCAAGGGTCAACCCAGCGAAAGGAAACCCACATGGCACTGCTCGACCTGCAGACGATGGAGTCCGAGGAGCGCACCGACGGCGGCGCGAGCACGGCGAGCCTGCTCTCGTGCGTGAGCGCCGCGAGCGTTCTGATCTGTCTCTGACGCGACCCAGCGTCTGAGGCTCCGGGCGGTCCGCTCCCTTGGGGAGGGGCCGCCCGGGGTCCTGCGCGCACTCCTGCGATCCCGGATGCGAGGCCGCGGCCGTATGACCACTCGTGCCGAGGACGGGCACGCCCCCGACGTGATGCGCCCCGCCACCCGCCACAGCGCGGCCCGCTGCGTGGCCCTGTGCCTGGTGAGCGTGGCGGCCACCGGCGGCGGACTGCTGCTGCCGGCCGCGCTCGGCCGGACCCTGGACCTGCTGCTGGCGCGCGCCCCGGCGACCGGCTGGGTGCTCGCCTGTGCCGGGCTGGTGCTGCTGCTGGCGCTGCTCGACGCCTGCCAGAGCGTGCTCGCCGGCACCGTCGACGCCCGTACCACGGCCTGGCTGCGCGGCCGGCTGACCGGCCATGTGCTGGCGGTGGGCCCGCGGGCCGCGGACCGTTTCGGCTCCGGCGACCTGGTGGCACGGCTCGTCGGCAACGCGGCGCAGGCCGGGACGGCTCCGGCCGCCCGGGCCGCGCTGCTCGCCGCGGTCGTCGGCCCCCTCGGGGGGATGGCGGCACTCGGCCTCATCGACCCGTGGCTGGCGGTGGTGTTCCTCGCCGGGGCGCCCGTGCTGACGCTGCTGCTGCGGGCGTTCAGCCGTGACACCACCCGCTGTGTGGCCGACTACCAGCGGGTGCAGGGGCGGATCGCGTCCGCGCTGGCCGAGGCCGTCGCCGGGCACCGCACGGTCCGGGCGGCGGGCACCGCGGACAAGGAGGCGGCACGGGTGCTCCGCCCCCTGCCCGAACTCTCCGACGCCGGGCACCGCATGTGGCGGGTGCAGGGCCGGGCCGCCGCCCGGGCGGTCGCCGTGGCGCCGCTGCTGCAGCTCGGCGTCATCGCCGTGGCCGGGGTGCTCCTCGTGCGGCACCGGCTGTCGGTCGGCGAGGTGCTGGCCGCCTCCCGGTACGCGGTGCTGGCGACCGGCGTCGGCGTGCTCGTCGGGCAGTTCGCGAGCCTGGCCCGGGCCCGGGCCGCCGCCGGCCGCCTGGGCGAGGTGCTCGCGCAGCCCGCCCCCGTCCACGGCGCGCGCCGGCTGCCGCCCGGGCCGGGGCGGCTGGAGCTGCGCGGCGTGACCGCCCGGCGCGGCGGGCGCACCGTGCTCAACGGGGTCGACCTGGTGGTGCCGGGCGGGACGACCCTCGCGGTCGTCGGCCGCTCGGGCGCGGGCAAGTCGCTGCTCGCCGCCCTGGCCGGACGGCTCGCCGAGCCCGAGGCGGGCGAGGTCCTGCTGGACGGGGTGCCGCTGCGCGAGCTGACCCACGAGGAACTGCGCCGGGCCGTCGGCTACGCCTTCGAGCGGCCCGCGCTGCTGGGCGCCACGGTCGAGGACGCGATCGGCCTCGGCCTCGCCGCCCCCTCCCCCGCACGCATCCGCGAGGCCGCCCGCACGGCCTGCGCCGACGACTTCGTGCGCCGGCTGCCGGACGGTTACGCCACCGCCGTCGCCGACGCGCCACGCTCCGGCGGGGAATCCCAACGTCTCGGCCTGGCACGGGCGTTCGCACACGACGGGCGCCTGCTGATCCTCGACGACGCCCTCTCCAGCCTGGACACCGTCACCGAGGCCCGGATCACCCGGGCACTGCTGGACCGCGGTTCGGGCCGCACCCGGCTCCTGGTCGCCCACCGCGCCGTGACCGCGGCCCGCGCGGACACGGTGGCCTGGCTGGACGCGGGCCGGGTACGGGCGGTGGGCCCACACGCGCGGCTGTGGCAACTGGCGGACTACCGCGCGGTCTTCGCTGACGGGATGGCGGGATGACGAACGGCGACGCGACGAACACCGGTACTGCGGGCGGCGGGACGACGAGCGGTGAGGTGACGGACGGCGGGACCGGGAGCGGTGGGGTCTGGGCGCTTGGTCTGCGGTTTCTGCGGGCCCGGTGGCGGGTGGTGGCGGGGCTCGGCATGTGGTCGGCGCTGGAGACGGCGCAGACGTTCCTCACCGGCTACGCCCCGGCGCGCGCCCTCGACGAGGGGTTCCTGCGGGGGCGCGCGGACGTCGGGCTCGCCTGGCTCGGTGCGGCCGGGCTCGGTGTCGTCCTCGGCGCGTACGGGACGGCGCGCGTCTACGCGGCCGTGGCGGCGCTGGTCGAGCCGTTGCGGGACGGGCTGGTGCGGCGGGTCGTCGAGCGCGGGGTGCGCCGAGCGGACGGCACGGCGCTGTCGGGGCTCACCCAGCAGGTGGAGATCGCGCGGGACACCTTCGCCGGGCTGGTGATGGTGTCGCGGGCGTTCGTGTTCACGGCCGCGGGCGCGCTCGTCGGCCTGTTCTCGCTCGCGCCGGTGCTGCTGCTGGTAGTCGGGCCTCCGCTGGCCGCCGGCGTGGCGCTGTTCGCGGTGACGCTGCGTCCGCTGGCCCGCCGGCAGGAGGCGTTCCTGGCAGCCGACGAGGCGCTCGCCGGCCGGCTGGGCGAGGTCTGCCCCGGGCTGCGGGACATCACGGCGACGGGAGCGCAGGCGCGGATCGCCGCCGACACCGGCACGCTGGTGGAGGCCGAGCTGCGGGCCGCACGCTCCCTCGCCCGCTTCGGTGTGCTGCGGGTGGCGTCCCTCGCGGTCGGCGGGCAGTTGCCGATCGTGCTGCTGCTCGCCGCGGCGCCCTGGCTGCTGGCCCACGGCGTGACCACGGGCGCCCTGGTCGGCGCGCTCGCCTATGTCACCCAGTCCCTGCTGCCCGCCCTGCGCAACCTGGTCCACGGTCTGGGCACCAGCGGCTCCCGTCTGACGGTGGTCCTGCGCCGGCTGACGGCACCCGACCGCCGCGACGCCCCGGCTGACGGCCGTTCCAGCCCCGACCGCCATGACGCACCCGACGGCCGCGGCGCCCCCGACCGCCCTGCCGTCCCCGGCGTTGGCGCGGGCTCGACCGAGGGGGACGCCGGCTCCAAGGGCTCCGGCCGCCCCGGCAGCACCGTCCCCGTCCCCGCCCTCGCCCTCTCCTCCGTCGCCTTCGCCTACGGCCCCCGGGCCGCGCCGGTCATCGACGGCCTCGACCTCGAACTGCCCGCCGGCTCCCACCTGGCCGTCGTGGGGCCGAGCGGAATCGGCAAGTCCACGCTCACCGCCCTGGTCGCCGGGGTGCTGGAGCCGAGCCGCGGCACGGTCCGCGTACTCGGGCATCCGGTGCCCTCGGCGGCGGCCGCGGCCCGGCGGGTGCTCATCCCGCAGGAGGCGTACGTGTTCACCGGCACCCTGGCCGACAACCTCGGGCACCTGCGCCCGCGGCCCGTGCCCGAGGGCGAGCTGCTCGCGGCGGCCGACGCGGTCGGGCTCACGCCGCTCGTCGAAGCGCTCGGCGGCCCCGACGCCGAGGTGGACCCGGCCGCGCTGTCCGCGGGCGAACGCCAGCTGATCGCGCTGGCCCGCGCCTACCTGTCGCCCGCCCCGCTCGCCCTGCTCGACGAGGCCACCTGCCATCTGGATCCGCCGGCCGAGGAACGCGCCGAGCGCGCCTTCGCCGGCCGGCCGGGCGGCACGCTGGTCGTGGTGGCCCACCGCATCAGCTCGGCCCGCCGCGCGGACCGCGTGCTGGTGATGGACGGCCGGGGGACGGCGTACGGGACCCATGACGAGCTGCTGCGCTGCTCGGACCTGTACCGCGAGCTGGTCGGCAGCTGGGCGCCCGCGCCCGACGGCCGGTCAGAGCCAGCCCTCCCCCTGGGATATGCGGATGGCGTCGATGCGGTTGCGGGCGCCGGTCTTGCGCGTGATGGCCGCCATGTAGTTGCGCACAGTCCCGTGCGACAGGTGGAGGCTTCCGGCGATCTCCGCGATGGTGGCCCCCGCGGCGGCGAGTGACAGCACGCTCAGCTCCCGCCGGGTGAGCGGCATCTCGGCGGCCTTGAGGAAGCCGAAGCCGAGCGATTCGTCGACGAAGCGTTCCCCTCTGGCGACCCGCCGTATGCCGTGCACCAGACGGTGGGGCGAGCCGCCCTTGTCGACGTAGCCGAGCGCGCCCGCCTCGGCCGCCCGCTTCAGCAGTCCGGGCCGGTGCGCGCTGGCGAGCACGAGCAGCTTCGGGGACGGCTGGCCCGGCTGCCCCGGGCGCAGGTCCCCGAGCGGCGGCGGGACGGCCGAGTCCGAGGATTCCAGGTCCGCCGCGCAGACCTCGGGCCGCAGTGCCCGCACCCGCCCCGGGGCGCTGTGCCACGGCGCTTCCTCCACCGCCAGATCGGGTTCCCTCCGTAACCACTCCGCCAGGATCGATCGCACCAGACACGCGTCGTGCACCAGAAGTACCCGGATCACTGCCGTCCCTTCAGCCTGCCGTCGCCGGTTTAGCGGTGTTGAGCGCGTGCCCCATTGTTGGCGTTCATGACAGCTTCCAGGCACGCAGAACCGGCCATCGGGGTGCGCGGGGGCGCGAACACGGCGCGCGCGCATCTCGGCACGCATCGACTGAAGGGGCATGGGTCGGGGCCTTCGGGGTAGGGAGGCGGATTCACCGCGTGGCGGGCACCGTGTCCCGGTAACCTGCCCGTCACCTGCCGACCGGCATCGCCGCACCGTGAGCATGCGGCCGTCGCGCGCGGGAGAGGTGAGGCTGGAGCCCGTCGCCCGGCCGTGTGCGAGGAGGTGGTCGGTGTGTCCGACGGGCAGGCGTCCGCGCCGGCGTCGACGAGGACGCGGGTGGGACGCCCGCTGCTCTCTCTGGCGCTGGCGTCGATGATGGACGAGGTGCACGCGCACTCCGGCGCGGTGTATCTGCTGGCGGCCGACGCGCCGGTGCTGGAGATGGCGGTGATGGCGGGGCTGCCCCGGGCGTTCGCCGCGCCGTGGGAGCGGGTCGGCCTGAACGCGCCGATCCCGATGGCCGAAGCGTTGCGTGAGCGCCGGCTGGTCTGGGTGGGCAGCGAGGAGGAGATGGCACGCCGCTATCCCCGCATCTCCGTGGTGCTGCCCTATCCCTTCGCGCTCGCCGCGGTGCCGGTGGCCACCGCGGCCAGGCCGTACGGCGCGCTGTTCCTGATCTGGCCCGGCTCGCGCACGCCGGAGCTGAGCGAGCGGGACCGCAACCACCTGACCGCGGCCTGCGACCGGCTGGCGACGCGACTGGAGCGGGCCCTGAAGGAGAGCCGCCCGCTGCCCACGGAGCCCGACCTGCTGGCCGCCCCGACGAGCGCGGTCGCCGAGACGCTGGGCACGGTGGAGGCGTCGCGGATGGCGGCGCGGCTTCCGTACGGGCTGTGTTCCCTGGACCTGCACGGGCGGGTCCGGTACGCCAACGCGGCGGCGGCCGAGCTGATCGGCGTCCCGGTCGGCGCCCTGCTCGGCGCGCAGTTGTGGGCGGCGGTGCCCTGGCTCGACGACCCGGTGTACGAGGACCGGTACCGGGCCGCGCTGCTGAGCCAGCGCAGCACGTCGTTCGTGGTGCTGCGCCCGCCCGGCGACTGGCTGTCGTTCCGGCTCCACCCCAGCAGGACGGGGATCAGCCTGCGCGTCAGCCGGGCGCGGGCCGTAACGGAGATGAACCGGACGGGTCCGCGCACCGGGGAGGCGCCGCCCCGGCTGGTCACCATCTCGCAGGTGCTCTCGCTGGCCGGCGCGCTCACCGAGGCGGCGACCGTGCGGGACGTGGTGCGGGTCGTGGCGGACGAGATCGCGCCCGCCGTGGGCAGCCAGGCCCTGGCCGTGCTGGGCTCCCGGGCCGGCCGGCTGCACGTGCTGGGGCAGCACGGTCACCGGACGGCGGATCTCGCGGAACGGTTCGAGGGCGTGCCGCTGAGCGAGCGGGCGCCCGGCACGCAGGCGCTGAACACCGGCGTGCCCGCGTTCTTCGAGTCCCGGGAGCACCTGGAGCGTCTGTATCCGGCGCGGTACGCGGCACCGGAAGGCTTCGGGGCGTGGGCGTACCTGCCGCTGATCGCCTCCGGGCGCCCGGTGGGCGTCTGCGTGCTCTCCTACGCAGGGCCGCACCGCTTCCCCGCCGACGAGCGGGCGGTCCTCACCAACCTGGGCGGACTGATCGCGCACGCCCTGGAGCGCGCCCTGCTCTACGACGCCAAGCACCGGCTGGCGCACGGGCTGCAGCAGGCCCTGCTGCCGAACTCGCTGCCGCCGCTGCCCGGCGTGGACGCAGCCTCGCGCTACCTGCCCGCCACCAAGGACATGGACATCGGCGGCGACTTCTACGACCTGATGCCGACCCCGGACGGAGCGGCGGCGGTGATCGGGGACGTACAGGGCCACAACGTCACCGCGGCCGGGCTGATGGGGCAGATCCGTACCGCCGTGCGCGCGTACACGACCGTCGGCCAGACGCCCGGGGAGGTCATGCGCAGCACCAACCGGCTGCTGATCGACCTGGGCGCCGACCTGTTCGCCAGCTGTCTGTACCTCCGGCTCGATCCGGCGAACGGGCGTGCCGTGATGGCCCGCGCGGGCCATCCGCCGCCGCTGCTGCGGGAGCCGGACGGCCGGGTGCGGGTCCTCGACCTGGCCGGCGGTCCGCTGCTGGGCGTCGACGGCTCGGCCGACTACCCGGCGACGGAGGTGGACCTCTCCCCCGGTTCGGTGCTCGTGCTGTACACCGACGGTCTGGTCGAGTCGCCGGCCGTCGACATCGACACCGCTCTCGTCACCCTCGGGCGGGAGCTGGCGCAGGCGGGTGACCGGCCTCCGGAGGAGCTGGCCGACCATCTGCTCCAGCACAGCGCGGCGGCGCGGGAACGGCTGGACGACGTGGCGCTGCTGCTGCTCCGGGCGGAGGGGCGGCCGGCGCCGCCGGGCGGTGCGTGACACGGCGTGGTCCGGCCCTCCCGCCGAAGGGCCGGACCGTCCACTGCCGGCCGGAACCGCGGGTGAGGCCGGTCAGTGGGTCTCGGTGAGCTCCGAGCCGTCCCCGGCCGCGGCACCGGACTGGTCGGCGGCGCCGGACTGGTCGCCGGTGCCTGACGGGTCGGTGGCCATCCCGGACGGGTCGGTGGCCGTCCCGGACGGGTCGGTGGCCGTCGCGGACGGGTCGGCCATTCCGCCGCCGACCGCGTCGCCGCCGCCCGCCTGGTTGCCGCCGCCCGCCTGGTCGCCGGCGCCCGCACCGGCCTCGCCGAGGGTCGCGCCGGTCGCCTGGAGTGCGGTGGTGACGGGCTGGAAGAAGGTCTCGCCGCCGGTCGTGCAGTCGCCGCTGCCGCCGGAGGTGAGCCCGATCGCGCTGCCGTCCTGCGTGAACAGGGAGCCGCCGCTGTCGCCGGGCTCGGCGCAGACGTCGGTCTGGATCAGGCCGGTGACGGTGTCCACGCCGTTCGGGTCGGTCTCGCTCTGGAAGTTGACGGTGGCGTCGAGGCCGGTGACCGTGCCGTCGTGCAGGCCGGTGGTGCTGCCCATCCGGAAGACCTGCGCGCCCACGGTGGCCTCGGCGGCCTTGGCGATCTGGACCGTCTGCCCGCCGCCGACGTTGACCTCGCTGGCGGCCTGGGTGTTCGGGTCGTCGTACTTCACCAGGGAGAAGTCGCCCTCGCCGGGGAAGGTGGCCTGGTCCACGGTGGCGATGGGCTGACCCGTCTGGGAGTCGGACCACTGGGCCGCCGCCACTCCGCAGTGACCGGCGGTCAGGAAGGCGGGGCTGCCGTCGCTCGCGGTGACGTTGAAGCCGAGGGAGCAGCGGACGGTGCCGCCGCCGGCCTGGGCGAAGATGGCGTCGCCGCCCGACACGAAGGTCTTGAACGTGCCGGCGGACTTCTTCAGCGTCGCCATGCCCGAACCCAGGCTCTGCACGGTCGACTCGACCTTGTCCCACTTGGCGCCGGTGACCGTGCTGTCGGCGGTGACCACGATCTTGTTCGTCTTCGGGTCGACCGCCCAGGCGGTGCCCGGGATGGTCGCGTCGGCCTTCAACGTCCGTGCGCCGGCCTGCAGTTCGGCGAGGCTGTTGTCGACCTCGCGGACCGTGGCGCCCGCCTTCTTCGCCTGGGCGACGGCGTTGTCGTTGCCGCCGGATATGACGTTGACGACGAGCTGCCGGCCTGTCGCGTCGTAGTAGGAGCCCGCGAAGGTGTCGCCGAGCATGCTCTGCAGCCGCGTGGCGAGATCCGAGGCGTCCGCCGCCCTCAGAGTCTTGGGGGCGGCGGCGCCGTTCGAGGCGCCGTCCTGAGACGCGTTGGCGTTCGGCAGCAGGATGGCGGCCGCGCCGAGCGCCACGACACTGCCCGCCGCGATCGCGGCCTTGCGCTTCGGAATTCGCTTGTGACTCAAACTTCTCGACCTCCTGAGGGACCGGAGTCCGTGCCGCCGTTCGGCAGCTGTTCGGGGCGCCTGGATGGCTGTTGGTACGCACGAGTGGAGCGGGGCGTTCAATTCCGTTCGCCGGCACGGGCCGCACCACGCCGAATCGGCCACCGGCCGCAGCCCCCCGGAGCCGCGTCGGGAACAATCCCCCATATGACGATGAGCACGGCCGAGGCCGACAAGATCCTCACTGCCAACTTCGCCCCATGGGTCCTCGAACTCGGGCTGACCGTGGAGGCGTTGGGCGACGACCGGGCGATCCTGCGGCTGCCCTGGTCACAACGGCTGGCGCGGGAGGGCGGCGGTCTGTCGGGGCAGGCGCTGATGGCGGCGGCGGACACGGCGACGGTGATCGCGGTGTCGGCCGCGCGGGGCGCCTTCGTGCCGATGACGACGGTCCAGCAGTCGACGTCGTTCCAGCGGGCGGTGACGGGCTCGGATGTCCTGATCGAGGCGGTCCTCACCAAGCTGGGACGGCGCATGGCGTTCGCCGACATCACGATGACCGACGAGACGTCCGGCGCACTCGCGGCGCGCGCGAGCACGGTCTACGCCCTCCTCGGCTGACACGTTCCGCACCCGACAGGTCACGCTCCGTCCACCACCGGCGGCGGAATCGTGGCTTCAGCGAATCTGCACAGCGAATGCCCGAGCGAGGCACGGCGCGCGGAGGATCTGCACACACCGGCAGCCTCCGTACGCCGTTGGCGCGGGAGTGCCCAATTCGGCCCGGCGGCCGCAAGTCCTCGCGCGCGCCGATGACGTGACGCATGTGAAGAAGTCGCCACCGAGCCGTGCGCGCGCCCTCACGGAATGTGCCGCCTGTGCGGCAAGTTCCCTGGTGGGAGCGGTGGTTGATTGGAAGCCCGGCGTCGCCGCGTGCTTTGATCCATCGCACCGCGGGGGCCGCGAACGGCTCCCGGAAACGGGCGTCAGGCGCCCGCGGTCGCGGCCGTACATCTGTCCCCAGAGGGGCCGCTCCCCCTTGTGAAACCCCGAAGGAAGGGAAGTTCCACCATGAACTCCACCCCCCAGGTCGACACTGTCGAGATCTCCGACGCCGAGCTCGACAACGTCTCCGGCGGCCTGTCCCTGCACGCCGTGAACACCGTCACCGGTGCGGTCAACGGCGTCGCCCCGGTCTCCGGCCTGGCCGGCACGGCCATCGGCACCGTCGAGGGGGTCACCGGCCTGAACACCGCCCCGGTGACGAACCTGGTCGCCGGTCTCTGATCGCGCGTTCGTGCCGTTGAGCCCCGGAGCCACTCCCCGGCTCCGGGGCTCTCGGACGCCCTGCACCGTTCACCGTTCACCGCTGACCAGGTGAGGGAAAGCTCCCGTGCAGTTCCGCCGACAGGCCCTCGCCAAGCTCCAGTCGCCCGAGGAGCTCGACCTCCCGGTGCGCCTCGCCCGCCCGCAGGGCTGGCTCGTGCTGTCCGTGACGGTGGCCGCGATGGCCGCCGCCTCCGTGTGGGCGGTGACCGGCTCGGTCGCCTCCACGGTCGGCGCGCCGGGCGTCCTCACGCACGGCGAGGGCAGTTACGTCCTGCAGAGTCCCGTCGCCGGCCAGGTCACCGCCGTCCTCGCCGAACAGGGCGAGCGGCTGCCGGCCGGCTCCCCCGTGCTGAAGGTCCGCACCGGCCGGGGCGACACCGTCGTCCGCACGGTCGCCGCGGGCCGGATCACCGCGCTCGCCGTCACCATCGGCCAGATCGTCCGGACCGGGGCGGACGTCGCCGCCGTGGAAAAGGTCGCCCACGCCGGCGACCCGCTGTACGCCACGGTGTACGTCCCCGCCGAGAGCGCGGCCTCCGTCCCGGCGAACGCCCCCGTCGACCTCACCGTCCAGTCCGTGCCGGCCCAGCGGTACGGCGTGCTGCGCGGCCACGTGGCATCGGTCGGCCGTTCCGCGCAGTCGGCGCGGCAGATCGCCGCGTTCCTCGGCGACAGCCAGCTGGGCGAGCAGTTCACCAGGAAGGGAAGGCCGGTGGCCGTACTGGTCCGGCTGGACAGGTCGTCCGGCACGAAGAGCGGTTACCGCTGGTCGTCCGCGGACGGGCCGCCGTACCGCCTCGACTCCATGACCCTGGCCTCCGGTTCGATCCGGCTGGCCCGGCAGCGTCCCGTCGACTGGCTGCTGCCGTGAGCACCGCGCACCGCAGCCTGAGCGGACGCCGCGCCGCCCCGCCCGGGCCGCCGGCGCCCAAGGGCGGGCCGAGGACCGTCCGCACGCCGACCGTGCTGCAGATGGAGGCGGTCGAATGCGGCGCGGCCTCCCTGGCGATGGTGCTCGGCCACTACGGCAGGTTCGTGCCGCTGGAGGAACTGCGCATCGCCTGCGGCGTCTCCCGCGACGGCTCGCGCGCCAGCAACCTGCTGAAGGCGGCGCGCGGTTACGGTCTGGCGGCCAAGGGCATGCAGATGGACACGGCCGCCCTCGCCGAGGTGCGGACGCCGGCCGTGCTGTTCTGGGAGTTCAACCACTACGTCGTCCTCGAGGGGCTGGGCCGCCGCTTCGGCCGCCGCGGGGCGTACATCAACGACCCCGCCAAGGGCCGCCGTTTCGTGCCGATGGAGGACTTCGACGGCAGTTTCACCGGCGTCGTGCTGGTGATGGAGCCGGGCGCGGACTTCACCAGGGGCGGCCGCAGGCCCGGCGTCCTCGGCGCGATGCCGGCACGGCTGCGCGGCACGGCGGGCACGATGCCGGCCGCGGTCCTGGCCAGCCTGCTGCTGGTCGTGGTCGGCGCGGCGGTGCCCGCGCTGAGCCGCACCTACATCGACACCTTCCTGATCGGCCGTCAGACCTCGCTGCTGGGCGTGCTGTTCGCGTCGATGGGCGGGTGCGTGCTGCTCACGGTCGTGCTCACCTGGCTGCAGCAGGCGAACCTGCTGCGCGGCCGGATCATCTCCTCCACCCTCTCCAGCGCCCGTTTCCTGCGCCATCTGCTGCGGCTGCCGGTGACGTTCTTCGCCCAGCGCAGCCCGGCCGACCTGGTGCAGCGCCTGCAGTCCAACGACCAGGTGGCCGAGACCCTGGCCCGCGACCTCGCGGCGGCGGGCGTGGACGCCGTGGTCGTCGTGCTCTACGCGGCGCTGCTCTACACCTACGATCCGCAGCTGACGTACGTCGGTGTCGGTGTCGCGCTGCTGAACGTCGTCGCCATGCGGGTGGTGGTACGGCTGCGCGCCACCCGCACGGCGAAGCTGCGCGCCGACAGCGCCCGGCTGACCAACACCGCTTATACGGGCCTGCAGTTGATCGAGACGATCAAGGCGACCGGCGGTGAGGACGGCTACTTCCGCAAGTGGGCGGGGCAGCACGCGACCACGCTGGAGGAGCAGCAGCGGCTCGGCGTGCCGAGCGCCTGGCTGGGCGTGGTCGCGCCGACCCTGGCGACGCTGAACAGCGCGCTGATCCTGTGGATCGGCGGTCTGCGGGCCGTCGAGGGCGGCATCTCGATCGGTCTGCTGGTCGCCTTCCAGGCGCTGGTCACCCGCTTCACCGCGCCGATCACCCGGCTGAACGGCGTCGCGGGCCGCATCCAGGACTTCGCCGCCGACGTGGCCCGCCTGAAGGACGTGGAGAACTTCCGCGCCGACCCGCTCTACGGCCGTCCCGGCGCGGGCGGTTCGACCCGCCGCCTGGACGGCCACGTCGAGCTGGAGAACGTCACCTTCGGCTACAGCCCGCTCGACAAGCCGCTGCTGACCGGTTTCGACCTGACGGTCGGCCCGGGGCGGCAGGTGGCGCTGGTCGGCGGCTCGGGCAGCGGCAAGTCGACGGTGTCCCGGCTGATCGCGGGCCTGTACACGCCGTGGGAGGGCGTCATCCGCATCGACGGGCAGCGGCTGGAGGACATTCCGCGCGGCGCGCTCGCGGCCTCGGTGTCCTTCGTCGACCAGGATGTGTTCCTGTTCGAAGGCTCGGTCCGCGACAACGTGGCGCTGTGGGACCCGTCGATCCCCGACGAGGCGGTGGTGGAGGCGCTGCGGGACGCGGCGCTGTACGACGTGGTCATGCGGCGCCCGGGCGGCATCCACGGCCGGGTCGAGCAGGACGGCCGCAACTTCTCCGGCGGGCAGCGCCAGCGCCTGGAGATCGCGCGGGCCCTGGTGCGCGGGCCGAGCATCCTGGTGCTGGACGAGGTGACGAGCGCGCTGGACGCGCAGACCGAGCTGGTGGTGATGGACAACCTGCGCAGGCGCGGCTGTGCCTGCGTGGTGATCGCGCACCGGCTGAGCACCGTGCGCGACAGCGACGAGATCGTGGTGCTCCAGCACGGCACGGTCGTGGAGCGCGGCCGGCACGAGGAGCTGGTGGCGCGGGGCGGCGCGTACGCGGCGCTGGTGAGGGAGCGGTGAGATGACGACCGTGGGCGAAGACGACCTGGTGCTCGGCGCGCTCGGCGGCACGGGCACGCGGATCGACTGCCCGGGCGCGGGCCGGCTCGACCTCGAGGGCCCGCAGGTGCTGTGGCTGGTCGCGGCGGGCGCCCTGGACCTGTTCGCGGTGGACGCGGACCGGCAGGGCCACTGGCACCACCTCGGCCGGCTGGAGGCGGGCTCGCTGCTGCTGGGACCGGTCGCCGGTCCCCGGCACACGCTGGTGGCACGGCCGTTGCGGGACTGCGTGGTGCACCGCATCGGGCTGCGTGAGCTGTACCGGCCCGCGCAGACGCAGACGTGGTCGTACGACGAGTACGGCAACCCCCGGTACGTGCCGCCGCAGTCCAGCCCGCTGGAGTACGCCCTCGCCCTGGGTGTCGGCCGCAGCCTGTCGATCCTGTTCCAGGCGCCGACGGCGACGGAGCCGACCGCGCGGGCGAACGACGACGACGTGTTCTGGATGCAGGTGCCGCCGGGCAGCGTGCAGTACGGGTCGCTGTACGGCGCCGAGGCCGCCGCCGACCTGCTGATGGACCCCGCGGTGTGGCAGAGCATGGTGGACCAGCAGTACCGGCTGCTGACCGCGCTGGACCGGTGGATCGAGCAGCTGGAGCGCACCCACGAGACCCGCACGGCCGCCGGTATCGAGGCAGGTGAGGCCGTGCGCGCGCAGGCCGACCGGACCCTGCTCGCCGCCATCGGCAGGCGTTCGGCCACGCGTGCCACGCCCGCCGACGCGGACGCCGGCTACGCGGCGTGCGCGCTGGTCGCCCGGGCGGCCGGGATCACGCTCGCCGGCCCGCCGCCGGCCGGCACGGGCGGCGAACGGCTCGATCCGGTGGAGCGCATCGCGCTGGCCTCCCGCGTCCGCACCCGGGCCGTACGGCTGGACGGCCGCTGGTGGCGGGAGGACGTCGGCCCGCTGGTGGGCCACCGCGCCCTGTCCGGGGCGCCGGTCGCACTGCTGTGGCGGCGCGGCGGCTATGTGGCGGTGCATCCGGCGACCGGCCGGGAGACGCCGGTCGAGAAGGCCAACGCGTCGGATCTTGAACCGCGCGCGGTGATGTTCTACCGGCCGCTGCCCGACCGGGCGCCGAGCCCGCTGCGGCTGCTGCGGTTCGGCATCCGCGGCGCCGGCCGTGACCTGGCCGGCCTGCTGGCCGGCGGGCTGGTGACGGTGGCGATCGGCGCGCTGGTGCCGATCGCGACGGGCAAGGTGCTCGGCGAGTTCGTGCCGAAGGCGCAGACGCAGCTGATCGGGCAGGTGTGCCTGGCGGTGATGGTGGCCGGGGTGGTGGCGGCGGCCTTCACGCTGCTGGAGAACCTGACCCTGCTGCGCCTGGAGGGCCGGATCGAGGCCACCTTGCAACCAGCCGTCTGGGACCGGCTGCTGAGGCTTCCGACGACGTTCTTCACCGAGCGCTCGACCGGCGAACTGGCGAGCGCTGCCATGGGCGTCAGCGCGATGCGCAGTCTCCTGGCGGGCGTCGGTCCGGTCGTCGCCCAGTCGGCGACCGTCGGCGCGATGAACCTGGCGCTGCTGCTGTGGTACAGCGTCCCGATGGCGCTGGCGGCGATCGGCATGCTCGTCGTCATCGCCGGTGTGTTCCTGGGCCTCGGGCTGTGGCAGGTGCGCCGGCAGCGGCGGCTGGTGGTGCTCACCAACAAGCTGAACAACCAGGCGTTCCAGACGCTGCGCGGTCTGCCGAAGCTGCGGGTGGCGGCGGCCGAGAACTACGCCTACGCCGCCTGGGCCGAGCAGTTCGCGCGCAGCCGCGAGCTGCAGCAGCGGGTGGGCCGCATCAAGAACCTGACGACCGTGCTGGGCGCGGTGTACCTGCCGTTGTGCAGCCTGCTGATGTTCATGCTGCTGGCGGGACCGGCCCGCGGGACGATGTCGGCGGCCGCGTTCCTCGCCTTCAACACCTCGGTGACCATGCTGCTGACCTCGGTCACACAGCTGACCGGCGCGTTCGTGTCGGCGGTGGGCGCGCTGCCGTTGTTCGAGGAGATCCGGCCGGTGCTGGAGGCGACGCCGGAGGTGCGCTCGGGAAGCACCCGCCCGGGCCCGCTGTCGGGGGCGATCGAGGCCCGGCGGCTGTCGTTCCGGTACGCGGACGACGGGCCGCTGGTCCTCGACGACGTGTCGTTCGAGGTGCGTCCGGGTGAGTTCGTGGCGATCGTCGGCCCCAGCGGCTGCGGCAAGTCGACGCTGCTGAGGCTGCTGATCGGCTTCGACAGACCGGTGTCCGGCAGCGTGCTGTACGACGGCCAGGACCTGGCGGCGCTCGACCGGTCGGCGGTGCGCCGGCAGTGCGGTGTGGTGCTCCAGCACGCGCAGCCGTTCACCGGTTCCGTCCTGGACGTCATCTGCGGCGCCGAGCCGTACACGCCGGAGGAGGCGATGGCGGCGGCCGCGCTGGCGGGGCTCGCGGAGGACATCGAGCGGATGCCGATGGGCCTGCACACGATCGTCTCCGGCAGCGGCGCCGTCTCCGGCGGCCAGCGTCAACGCCTCATGATCGCGCAGGCGTTGATCCGCCGGCCGCGCATCCTGTTCTTCGACGAGGCGACCAGCGCCCTGGACAACGAGACGCAGCGCACGGTGATCGAGTCCACCAAGGCTCTCAACGCCACCCGGATCGTCATCGCGCACCGCCTGTCGACGGTGCTGGACGCCGACCGGGTCATCGTGATGGAGGACGGCAAGGTCGCCCAGCAGGGGCCGCCCGCGGAGCTGCTCGCGGACACCGGCGGACGGCTGCACGAACTGGTGCGCCGCCAGATGGCCTGAGCGGCCGCCGACGCCGCCTGGTGGGCGGCGGCACGCTAAGCGAAACGTTGCCGTTTCATCGGCCGTGCTCTAGTCTCTCGGTGTACGAAACGGTTTCGTTTACGTTCCTTCGCCCTGGAGTTGCTCTCCCATGTCCCAGAAGACACTCGCCGAAGATCCCCGTACGGGTGCCGCGCCGGCGCGGCAAGCGGCGTCGGCGAGGCGCTGGTGGATCCTCGCCGTCGTCGCCGTGGCCCAGCTCATGGTGGTGCTGGACGCGACGATCGTGAACATCGCCCTGCCCTCGGCCCAGGCCGACCTCGGCTTCTCCGACGGCAACCGGCAGTGGGTCGTCACCGCGTACGCGCTGGCCTTCGCCTCGTTGCTGCTGCTCGGCGGCCGCATCGCCGACCTGTTCGGCCGCAAGACGGCCTTCCTGGCGGGTGTGGTCGGCTTCGCCGCCGCCTCCGCGCTGGGCGGTGCGGCGGGCGGCTTCGGGATGCTGGTGGCCGCGCGCGCCCTGCAGGGCGCCTTCGGCGCGCTGCTCGCGCCCGCCGCGCTGTCCCTGCTGAACACCACGTTCACCGACGCCCGGGAGCGCGCCCGCGCGTTCAGCGTGTACGGCGCCATCGCCGGCGCCGGCGGCGCGGTGGGCCTGCTGCTCGGCGGCCTGCTCACCGACGCGCTCGACTGGCGCTGGACGCTGTACGTGAACGTCGCCATCGCCGTCGTCGCCTTCGCGGGCGGCTGGCTGCTGCTGTCCAACCACCGGGACGCCGCCGGATCGAAGCTGGACGTGCCGGGCACGGTGCTGGTCGCCGGCGGTCTGTTCAGCCTCGTCTACGGCTTCTCCAACGCCGAGACGCACGACTGGGGCTCGCCGCTGACCTGGGGGTTCCTGATCGCGGGCGGGCTACTGCTGGCCGCCTTCACCTGGTGGCAGACGCGCGCCGCGCACCCGCTGCTGCCGCTGCGCATCCTGCTCGACCGCAACCGCGCCGCCTCGTTCCTGGCCGTGCTGATCTCCGGCGCCGGCATGTTCGGCGTGTTCCTCTTCCTCACCTACTACCTGCAGCTCAACCTCGGCTTCAGCCCCACCGAGACCGGTCTGGCGTTCCTGCCGATGGTCGGCGCGCTGATGGTGACCGCCCAGCTGGGCACCACCGTGCTGGTGCCGCGGATCGGACCGAAGGCCGTCGTCCCGCTGGGCTTCGCCGTCGCCGCCGCGGGCATGGCCTGGCTGACCGGGATCGGCATCGGCTCCAGCTATGTGAGCGCCGTGCTGCCGCAGCTCGTCGTCACCGGCGTCGGCCTCGGTCTGGTGATGCCGCCGGCCATGCAGCTGGCGACCGGCGGCGTGGCGCCCGAGGACGCGGGTGTGGCGTCCGCGACGGTCAACGCCATGCAGCAGGTGGGCGGCTCGATCGGCACGGCGCTGCTGAACACGCTCGCCGCGAGCGCCGCGACCGACTACCTCGCCGGCAAGGACGCGACCAGCAAGCTGGTCCGGGCCCAGGCGACGATCGAGAGCTACACCACCGCCTTCTGGTGGTCGGCGGGTCTGTTCGCGGCCGGCGCCGTGATCGCCTTCCTGCTCTTCCACCGCGGTGTGCCGCGGCAGGACGCGGACGCGGCGCCCGTCGTCCACATGTGACCGTCCGCGAGACGACCCGCCCGGGTCCGAGGGGTCGCCGTCCGCGGGAGGACGGCGACCCCTCGCCGTTGCCGGGAAGCGTCTCGGCCTCTTTTCACCGGCCCGGGCGCGGCCGTTCTCCTTCGGTGGCGGCAGCCGCGCGGGAGTACCGGGGCGGGCGTTCGCCCAGGGTGGGCGGTGTCCACGGCGGGCCGCCGTCCGGGTGCCGGGGCCCGCGCCGCCCGCCTGCGGGGCCCGGCCGGTTTCCTGCGGCCGGTGCCCCGGCGCGGCGACCGTCCCGCGTGGGACCGGCGGGAATTGGGTACACGCGGGCCCATGCGAATCAGCGTGGTGGATGTGGGGTCGAACACGGTCCGGCTGGTCGTGGCGGACGCGGAGGGCGGAGTACCGCTGCCGGTCCACACCGCCAAATGGCGCCTGCGGCTGGCCGAGCAGGTGAAGCCGGGCGCGGCGATTCCGCAGGAGGCCGTCGAGCGTCTGGCCGAGGCCGTCGCCGACGCGAGCCGGACCGCTGCCCGCTGGGGGGCGGCGGGCCCGCTGGCGTTCGCGACCGCGGTCGTGCGCAACGCGCCCAACCGCGAGGAGGTGCTGCGCACCGTCCGCGGCCGGACCGGCGTCGCGCTGTGCACCCTGCCGGGGGAGGTCGAGGCCGAGCTGACGTTCCTGGGCGCGCGGCGCTGGATGGGATGGCGGTCGGGGCCGCTCGCGCTGCTGGACATCGGCGGCGGTTCGCTGGAGGTGGCCTTCGGGCGCGGCCGGCTGCCCGACTTCGTGGCCTCGCTGCCGCTCGGCGCGGCGCGGCTGACCCACGAGTTCTTCCAGGACCAGGACCCGCCGTCACCCGAGATGCTGCGGGCGCTGCGGCGCAGGGTCCGGCACCAGCTGCGGGACGTGGCGGCGCGGATCCGCTGGGAGGGCCCGCGCACCGCGGTGGTCACCTCGCGCACGTTCCAGCAGCTGGGGCGGCTGTGCGGGGCCTCGCCCGGGCGGCACGGCCCGTTCGAGGAGCGGCGCATGGACCGCGCGGCGCTGCGGGAAGCGGTCGGCAGGCTGGCGGCCCTGCCCGCCGCCGAACGCGCCCGGCTCCCCGGCATCTCCGCGCCGCGCGCGGCCCAGAGCCTGGCCGGCGCGGTGGTCGGGCACACGGCGATGAAGCTGACCGGGATCAGGACGGTCACCGTCTGCCCGTGGGCGATACGCGAGGGCGTGCTGCTGCGGCACATCGAGGACGGGGCGTCCTGGTGGGCGGAGATCACCCGCCTCAACGAGGCGCCCGCTCCCCCGGAGCCCGTGCCCCTGCGCATCGCGACCGCCAGGAACTGACCGAAGGAGCAGGAGGCACCACCCCATGTCCGACGCCGAGAAGCACCCGGAGACCGCGCTCGAGGAAGTCCTGCGCGAGATCGAGGACGCCGAGACCCGCACCCCCCGCGGCCAGGCCACGGCCGACCGGCGCCACAGCGGCGAGGCCGGCGACGCGATCACCCCCAACGCACAAGCCCAGGAAGACTCCGAGGGCGACTGACCCCCCACACCGGCCCCCGCCCGACGCGGCGGCCCAGCAACCGCCCGCCCCACCCGACGGCCCCGCAGGCTGGCGGCGCCGCAGGCCGGCGGCGCCGCAGGCCCAGCTGCCGCTTCCCGACCCACCGGACAGCCTGACAGGGCGGGCGGCCGAGGACGGACGGCCGCATGGCGCCAAGCCCGGCCGAGCCCGCGAGAGGCGCCCGGTCAGGGCGCGCGTCGCCCAGGCAGGTGGGCGGCCATGGCCCCCGCGACCACACGCGGACGCGCTCGACCCAGCACCCGTCGCGGCGAGCGCCGCACAGGCAGGGCGACCGGACTGCGCGCAGACACCCGGGCCACCGGCAGGCGGCCGGGCGCCGACGGGTGACCGGGCCACCGGCAAGGGGCCAGCCACCGGCGGGTGACCTGGGCGCGGGCGGGTACCCGCCCCGCATGACGCACGACCACCAAGGGCCCCAGCTGCCGTCCCCCCGCGGTCCGCTCTCGACAGCCGTCGCGGAGTATCTGCGGGGTGACGGACCGCTGCCGCGCCCCGAGGACGCAGCCGGCGCCGAGGCGTACGGCGACGACCTGCACCTCGCCCTCTACCTCTGCTACGAACTGCACTACCGCGGCTTCGCGGGCGTGTCCCCGGACCGCGAGTGGGACCCGGGCCTGTTGCGCGTCCGCGCGGCACTGGAGCGGCGGTTCCTCACGTCCCTGCGGGCGGACGTCCCGGTCCACGACAGCGTCGACGACGCGCTCGCCGAGCTGCTGGTGGAACCCGTGGACGGCACGGGGCTGTCCCACTACCTGCGTGACGAGGGCGAGTTGTGGCAGCTGCGCGAGTACGCCGCGCAGCGCTCCCTCCACCACCTGAAGGAGGCGGACCCGCACGCCTGGGTGCTGCCGCGGCTGACCGGACGGGCCAAGTCGGCCATGGCGGCGGTGGAGTTCGACGAGTACGGCGGCGGCCGGGCCGACCGCCTGCACGCGCGTCTGTTCGCCGACCTGATGGCGGACCTCGGCCTGGACACCGCCTACGGCCGCTATCTGGACGCGGCCTGCGCGCAGACGCTGGTCACCGTCAACCTGATGTCCCTCTTCGGCCTGCACCGGTCACTGCGGGGCGCGCTCGTGGGCCACTTCGCCGCGGTGGAGGTCACCTCCTCCCCCGGATCCCGCCGCCTGGCGGAGGCGATGCGCCGCACCGGCGCCGGAGCCGCCGCCGAGCACTTCTACGACGAGCACGTCGAGGCCGACGCCGTGCACGAGCAGGTCGTCCGCCACGAGGTCATCGGCGGTCTGCTGGAGGCGGAGCCGCGGCTGGCGCCCGACGTCGTCTTCGGGATCGACGCCACCGGTTACGTCGAGGACCTGCTCGCCGACCGGCTGCTGCGGGACTGGCGGGCCGGAAGGTCGTCCCTGCGCGCCTCGGAGCTTTCCGGAACCTCCCATATTTCCTGAATGTCAGGGAACACGGGTCCAGTGAATCCTCCTCTGATCCTGCCCGGCGTCTACGCGCCGGACGAAGACACCGCCCTGCTGGCCGGGGCCCTGGCCGACGAGCCGCTCGCGCCGGGGGCGGAGGTCCTGGACGTGGGCACCGGGAGCGGGGCTCTCGCAGTCGCGGCGGCGCGGCTGGGCAACCGGGTCACCGCGGTGGACGTGTCCTGGCGGGCGGTGTGCACGGCGCGGGCGAACGCGCTGCTGGCCGGTGTGCCGGTGCGGGTCCGCCGCGGCAACCTCTTCGCGCCGGTGCGGGACCGGTCCTTCGACGTGATCCTCTCCAACCCGCCCTATGTGCCGTCGCCGGACCACCACGAGCCGCCGTCCGGGGTGGCCCGGGCCTGGGACGCGGGACGGGACGGCCGGCTCGTCCTGGACCGCATCTGCCGGGAGGCGCCGGCCCTGCTGCGGCCCGGCGGCGTGCTGCTGCTGGTGCACTCCGCCCTCAGCGGACCGGAGCTGACGCTGGATCACCTGCGTACGGCGGGCCTCAAGGCGAGCGTGACACGGCGCTGCCGGATCGCCTTCGGCCCGGTGCTGCGCGGCCGGGAGTCCTGGCTGCGCGGGCAGGGGCTGCTGTCCGCCGACGACGACGGAGAGGAACTGGTGGTCGTCCGTGCCGAACAACCCGTCTGACGCCCCGCGCCGGATCAAGGTCCAGCGCCGGGGACCACTGCTGGTCGAGGGCCCGGTCGAGGTGGAGCTGGAGGACGGCACCGTCGTCTCCTCCGACCGCTTCCGGGTCGCCCTGTGCACATGCCGGCGCAGTCGCCGCTTCCCCTGGTGCGACACCAGCCACCGCAAGCGGACGTGACCCGGGACGAGCCCCGACCGCGGACCACGACCGCGAACCACGACACCGGCACCGGCACCGGCACCGGCACCGGCACACGAGATGCCAGGGGCCGGCCGGCGGCCCCACTCCGCCTGGCCGGCCCCTGGTGCGAGATCACGGCGTCCCCGCGACAGGTGCCCGCACTCCCCAGCTACGGGCCCCCTCGGTGTGCGCGGACCTCACGCGATCCCGGTCTCTCAGAACGCGAAGACGCTCGCCCCGTAGGCGTTCTTCACGCACTCGTTCGCGAAGGCGCGCTCGTAGGAGACGCGCTTGCCCTGCCAGACGCCGTCGACGGTGACGACGACCGGGTCGTACTGCCGGGTGCACAGCATGTCGTCACCGACCCCGAGGGCGTCGGGGTCTCCCGCCGCGCCGCGCAGTTCGGCGCAGGCCTGGGCAGGGGCCGGGTGGGTGCCGGAGGGCGTCGGAGCGCAGCTGAGGGTGACCGCCCGCTGCGGCGTCGCGAGCGCGGCGTCGGTGCCGTGGCCCACGGTGAGCACCAGGGCCGAGGGGGCGTAGAGCGAGGCGGGGGCGGCCGCCGGGGCGGCGAGCGCGGCTCCGGTGAGGGGCCCGCAGACGGCGGTGGCCGTGAGGGCGAGGGTCGCTGCCCAACGCGCGGTGTTCCGCATCGTGTGCATCCTTCCGCTGGAACGAGGGTGACGCCGGTCCGCGTCGGTGTGGTGCCGGACCGGCGAGCGCGAGTCTGCCGAGTCCGCGGCGGAAACTCACCTCGACCCCACGGGTTTCAGTAACATTGCGTATTGAATCAGTGGCGCGAAGTTACAGAAACGGATCGCCAAAGGCCCACAACTGAGCGCTTCCTGATCGACCGAAGCGGCCATTTGGCTTGATTGCCGCGCCTGGCCAATCGGCCTGAAACACTCCGATGCAGCCCTCGCAACAAGCGCTTGCCCTGGTCACGCGGGTAATCGTCGCCTGCTCAACCGTCGCAGGCGAGGAGATCGACACCGTCGGCCACGTTCCGCCGCCATCGGCCGCGTTCCCGCGCCCGCGGCCCGGCGCGGGCGCCGGCCGCCGACCGGAAGGCGGCCGGCGGAGTACGTTCCCGGCCGCGGCTACTCGCCAGTATCGTCGGGGTGCAGCGCGTTCTCAGCGACGAGAGGCGGGACCTCGGCATGGCCAAGCACTGGGCGGACTTCCAGTACGAGATCTATCTCAACGGGATGTCGGGGGCCGTCCCGCGGCTGCCCACCGACCTGACCCGGCTGGAGGAGCTGACCGAGCGGCGGCTCGGTCCGGGCCCGGTGGGATATGTGGCGGGCAGCGCGGGCGACGGCAGCACGGCGCGGGCCAACCGGGCCGCCCTCCAGCGGCGGCGGATCGTGCCGCGGATGCTGCGGGACGTGCACGAGCGCGATCTGTCCGTCGAGGTGCTCGGCCGCGCGCTGCCCGCCCCGCTGGCGCTGGCGCCGGTCGGCGTGCTGTCGATCATGCATCCGGACGCCGAGTCCGCCGCCGCGCGGGCCGCCGCGGCCCAGGGCGTGCCCTTCGTGCTGTCCTCGGCGTCCAGCACGCCCATGGAGCAGGTGGCCGAGGCCATGGGCGACGCCGAACGCTGGTTCCAGCTGTACTGGCCGAAGGACGTCGAGGTGGCCCGCAGCTTCCTGAACCGGGCGAAGGCGGCCGGGTACACCGCGCTGGTCGTGACGCTGGACACCCCGCTGCTGGCATGGCGCCCGCGCGACCTCGACCAGGCGTACCTGCCGTTCCTGCACGGTGTGGGCACCGCCAACTACTTCTCCGACCCGGCCTTTCTGGCGGGCCTGGCCAAGCCGGTGCACGAGGACCCGAACGCGGCCGTCCTGCACTTCGTCGGCATGTTCGCGGACCCCGCGAAGACCTGGCCGGACCTGGCGTTCCTCCGGGCGAACTGGGACGGCCCGATCGTGCTCAAGGGCGTCCTGCACCCCGACGACGCCCGGCTCGCCGCGGACGCCGGGATGGACGGCGTGGTCGTCTCCAACCACGGCGGGCGCCAGGTGGCCGGTTCCGTCGCGGCCGCGGACGCGCTGCCCCGGGTCGCCGAGGCGGTCGGCGACCGGCTGACCGTGCTGTTCGACAGCGGCGTCCGCACCGGCGACGACGTGTTCAAGGCGCTCGCGCTGGGCGCGCGGGCGGTGCTCCTCGGACGGCCGTACGTCTACGGGCTCGGCCTCGACGGGCAGGCTGGCGTGGAGCACGTCGTGCGCTGCCTGCTCGCCGAGTTGGACCTCACCCTCGCCCTGTCCGGACACGCCTCCCCCGCCACCGTCGGCCCGGCCGACCTCGTCGAGGCCGCCGGGTGACCGCGGGCGTCCTACGCCGTGCGCCCCGGCAGGCCGGCGGGCCGGGCCGACGGGCCGCCCGTCCCGGTGATCGACAGTGACCCCGGACCGGCCGAGGCCCTCGGGTCGGTCAGCCAGCGCTGCGCCGTGGAGCGGTCGCGCGCCTTGACGACGATGTCGGCGTCCGGCTCGGCGGTGACCGGGGCCAGCGCGAGCCGTTCGTCCCAGCGGGGCAGCAACTCGCCCCGCACGGTGAGGTCGTAGCGCACGTCGTCGCCGCGTTTGTCCCGCCGGTCGGCGCACGCGCCGAGGACGACCACGCCGGCGTCCAGGCGCGAGTCGAGGCACAGGCCGGGAGCGGCGGCGCTGCGCAGCGACCCGTCGTCCGCGTACGACCACTGCTGGGCAAGCCCGGCGGAGCACGCCGCCAGCCGGGTCCCGGCGCCGGTCCGCGGTTCGCCCCGGACGGCGAGGCACAGGCCGGCGGCGGCGTTGCGGAGCGTGAACCTGCCTGTCGCGGTGGGAAGTTGAGCGGTGCCGGGCGCCGACTGCCCGCCCACGCCCGGTGTCGTGCCGCCGGGCGCGCCGGTGGAGGCGGCCGGGTCGGCCGTCCGGTCGGACGACCACAGGCCCGCCGTGAACATCGCCACCAGCAGCCCGGCCGAGGCGACGCCCACGCCGGTCAGCAGCGGCCTGGCCAGGCGCGGCGCTCCGGGCGGGCGCCGGCCGGTCAGGGGAAGGCGGGGCACGCCCCGGTGGCGTCCGCCGCCGTGCCGTCCCGCCACCCGGGCGGGCGGCGCCTGGCCCGGCCGCCCCGGGCGCGAGTCGAGATAGCCGCGGGCGCCCCAGCCGAGCACCGCCTCCGCGAGGAGCACCCCCAGCCCGCCCTCGAAATGACCCAGTTGTTCGGCGGCGAAACGGCAGTAGCGGCACTCCGCGAGATGCTGCCGGACATCCGGCAGCAGCACACCGCCCCGGCGAATGGGAACGTCGAGGAGGCGGTTGTAGAAGCGGCAGTCCTTGGTCGGCGCGAGTTCCCGGTGCGCCTGCGCGCATCCCTCGCGGAATTTTTCACGCGCCTGTTCGAGTGCGGCCGACGCGTCGGCGGTATCCATGCCCAGCAGACCGGCCGGTACGGATATCGGCTCGCCCTCGACCTCGGTGTGCCAGAGCAGGCAGCGGGAAAGTCCGGGAAGGGCGTGAAACGCCCTTTCGGCCAGCTTGCGGTTCTCGGGTGTCATGGACTTCGCGGTACGCATGCCGCGTCCGCCGGAGGGTTTCCGCAACTCCGGCAGCACGTCGGACACCTCGTCCTCGGCGGCCCACGTGCGGGCGGTCTCCCGCACCGCCAGCAGCAGCCGGGGACGCAGCGCGACGGCGGACTCGCCCAGCGCCAGCCGGTCGAGGACCTGGTGGAAGGCGGCCGCCGTCACCATGGACGCCGGGCCGGAGGCGGGGGAGGCGAGGCAGACGGCGGCGTACTCGCGGGCCGGCCGCCAGTGCCGCGCCATGAGCAGCGCGACGCTGCGGGCCGTTTCGCCGTCGGCACGGTCTCTGAGCCGGGCGGCGAGGTGCTCGTCGGACGCGCCGGGAGCCGCGCCGGGCGGCGGATAAGGGGGACGAGGGGGGTGGGGGGTGGGCACTGAGCGGATTCCTTCCCACGCGCATGGGACGAATGGCAGTGGTCGCCACCGGAAATTGGCCCCCTGTTCGGTGCGTACCTTCCGGCGGCGGGCGCGAGAGGCGTGAATTCAGGTACGTCCAGCCGGCCCGGTTCCGCACAGGCCGAACAAGACATAGGGCGAACGCGACCCGGTGCATTCCCCCCGCACGGAGTTTCACCCTGGCACAGTCACTCACGGCCAACAAGGCACTTGGGCAACATCCACATCATCGCAACGAGCCCGGATACGGCGGCAACTCCCCTCACACGCACCGCCTTTCCGGATTCTGTGCGCCCCGTGTGAATCACGCGCACGCGCTGGAGCACCGCGCACGCTCCCGGGGCGCACCGCCGCGTAGTGGACTGTCACCGGCCCTTCTCGGAGGCCCTGCGCAGGACGGCGGCTCTCCTGCGCTCGTGGGGCCGCCGGCCTTGTTCCTCCCGCCCTCGGCCGGCGGCCCAGGGGCCCGCGCGCGCGGCGCGCGCCCGGGAGGGCTCAGATCTGCCAGGAGCGCAGCCGGTCCGCCGCGCCGTAGACGTCGGTCTTGCCGTCGATCAGGTCGCGGGTGAGGTCGACGAGGGCGCCGTAGGGCGGGTCGATGCCGACGCCGCTGACGAACATGTACGCCACGGCGGTCGCGCTGGCGAAGCGGGCGTTGGCCGAGGGCAGCGGCCGGAGCAGGGCGAGGGTGTGCAGCAGCGCGGCGGCCCGCCAGGCCGGGTCGGAGTCCACGCCGAGGCGCGGCGGGTCGACACGGTGCCGGGCCACGGCGGCCACCAGCGCGGAGAAGTCGTTGATCGTGGGCTGGTCCGGCAGGACCTCTTCGTGGCGCTGCAGCAGCCAGGGGACGTCGATGTGGATGACGGAAGCCATCGGTCAGGCGGCCCGTCCCTCGCCGCCGGCGGGTGGTTCGTCGTCCGGGAAGGCGGCGGCGAACTCGTCGGCGTGGGAGGCGAAGAACCGGCGGAACGCCTCCGCTCCCTCCTGCAGCGCGCGGTGCCGGGCGATGTCGGCCGCGGCGGCCTCCCGGACGAGGGCCTTCATGGACGTGCCGCGTTCCTTGGCGATCTGCCGCAGGTCCTCGAGTTCACGATCGCTGAACTCCACATTCAGAGCTGGCATGCCTTCACGGTACCGCTGGGGTACTGGATCGTAAATATTGGCTGCTCACAGCGGGTACTTCACGGTACCGGCCGGGATGCCGACCGGTACCGGCCGAGGTGCGGGGACGGTACCGACCGGGTGCGGGGGCGGTACCGCCGGGGTGCGGGCGGCGGGCGGGCGGTGCCCCGTCGCCCGCACCCCGGGCGGCCTCAGCCCTGGTCGGCCACGAAGGACGCCATGCGGGCGAGGGCGGCGTTCCAGTTGATCGCGGTCTCGTTCGTCGACCAGGACTGGATGTCGTCGATGTAGCAGAACTGGCCGACGCAGCCGGTGAGCTTGCTCTGCGCGTACGGGTCCTGGATGCCCGAGTTCGCGCCTCCGGCGAGCGTCCCCTTCGGCGGGTTCGGCAGGGCGGGGTCGAGCTCGTGGGCGTACCAGCGGCTGTGCTGGTTGTGGGAGCTGACCTCGCCGTAGCCGGTGACGTAGGAGATGTTCAGCGCGTTGCGGCCGAGGATGTAG
Source organism: Streptomyces sp. NPDC031340 (assembly GCF_055569945.1). Taxonomy (NCBI): domain Bacteria; kingdom Bacillati; phylum Actinomycetota; class Actinomycetes; order Kitasatosporales; family Streptomycetaceae; genus Streptomyces; species Streptomyces sp. NPDC031340. Next base: position 50,051 of record NZ_JBVIIE010000007.1, on the reverse strand, counting down.
TCCATGCTCTGCACGGCGCCGTCGCGGTACTTGGCGGCGCCGGTGATGTCGTAGGCGGTGGCGAGGACGACCGCGTTGTTGAGCACCTGGTGGCTGGAGCCCCAGTCGTAGCGGTTGCCGTCCGGCGCGTACGGCATCCCGTACGGCTGCGCCTTCAGCGTGGCCAGGTAGCGGTCGGCGCCCTGGACGACGGAGCGGCGCACCTTGTCCCGGCCGGGCAGGGCGCTGGGCACGGTGGCCAGGTCCAGCCGGCCCGCCGCGGCGGTCCTGGCCCAGTCGAAGCCGAGGCTGCCGAAGATGTCCGCCGTGTGCACCGGGGAGTCCAGGACGTGGTCGGCGAACTGCTTCTCCCCCGTGGTGAGGTACAGCTCGGCGGCCGCCCAGTAGAACTCGTCGGTGGCGTCGGAGTCGGCGTAGGTGCCGCCGCCGGTGCCGTCGCTGTCGGAGGCGTACATGTCCGGGTGGGCGAGGGCCGCCGCCCACGCCTTGCGGGCGGCCGTGAGGGCCCGCGCCGCGAACGCCTTGTCGTAGGGCCGGTACAGGCGGGCCGCCTGCGCCGCCGTGGCCGCCAGGTTCAGGGTCGCCTGCGTGGACGGCGGGTGCAGCTCACGCTTCTGCGGGTCGTCGCCGGGCAGCAGCGGCAGGCCCGTCCACTGCTCGTCGTGGATCTTGTGGTGGGCCATGCCGGCCAGCGGCTGCCCGTCGGGCACCTGCATCTTCAGCAGGAACTCCAGCTCCCAGCGGGCCTCGTCGAGGATGTCCGGCACCTTGTTGCCGCTCTCCGGGACTGCGAGGGTGCCGTCGCGCAGCTTCTGCGGCTCACCGGTGCGGGCGAGCAGTTCGCGTTCGTAGGTGCTCAGCAGCTCCCAGGTGGCGATGCCGCCGTTGACGACGTACTTGCCGTGGTCGCCGGCGTCGTACCAGCCGCCGGAGACGTCGAGGCTGTAGTCGCACACGCCCGGCTGGCACGGCACGTCGGTGTCGCCCTGGTTGGGTGCCACGCCGACGTGGCCCGCGGCCCGGCCGTAGCCCGGCCGCAGGTCGTCGCGGATCGCGATGCCGCTGCGCTGCGTGTAGTAGTACTTCACCGAGTCCAGGCGCAGTTGCTCGTAGGCGCCGGTGCCGATGTCGAACGGGCGGCTGGTCTGCCCGTCGGCGACCAGCGTGTAGTCCTGGCCGGCCTTGCGCCAGGCGCCGAAGTCGATCGAGTGGACGTTCTGGCCGGAGGAGGCGTCGACGCCGCGCGGCACGGTCCAGCCGTGCGCGACGGTGGCGCCGGAGCCGTCCTTGAGCTGCCAGGGCAGCTTCGACGTCGCGTCGGTGACCAGGGTCGCGTTCTTCGGTCCGGCGGGCAGGTAGGCGACCTGGTTGACGCGGACGCGCGGTCCGGTGTCCGGCTGGTAGACCTCGGGCGGGACGCCGCCGAGCAGCGAGACGTCGTCCATACACAGGCGCCAGGCGTCCGCGCTGCCGCCGGCCTGGAAGGCGACCTGGCCCTGGCTGGTGTCGACGGGCGAGGTGAACGTGTAGGAGTAGGTGTCGCCGGAGACGCTCAGCTGCGGGCTCACCTCGAACCAGGTGTCGTACGGCGCCGCCGCCAGGCCGACGAGCGCGCGGACGGCGTGCCCCTCCGGCGAGCCGTCCGCGGTGAAGCTGAAGCGGTACGTCTCCCCCTTCACCAGGGTGATGTCGTTCTGTCCGACCGCGGCGTCCCACCGGTTCGCGGTGCCGCCCGGCACGTCGGCGCACAGCTTGCCGTCGGACAGGCCGGCGGTGACGTTGGAGGTGGTCCACCACGGGTCGGTGGTGGAGTCGAAGGTGCCGTTCTTGACCTGCTCGACCTCGTCGGCGGCGGCCTGGCCGGCCGGCAGGCCGGTGAGGGCCGTTCCCAGCAGGGCCGTGAGGGTGAGCAGGGCGGTTCTGCGTCTTGCCACGTCTGGGCTCCTCGTGGGGGTGCGGGTGACGCCCGCGCGAATGGGAGCGCTCCCATCGGCGGGTCAGGCCATGCTTGTGGGTGACGTGACGCCCCGTCAACGGTCCGTACAGGACCGGTTGTCAGGTCCGGACCGCGCTCCCGGTCAGCCGGCCGGCACCTCCAGCCGGCTGATCCGGACCGCCCCGGCCGGCTCGCCGGGACGGCCGCTGGTCAGGGTGAGCCGCAGCCGCGAGCCGCGCACCGGGTCGAAGGTGATCAGGGTCGGGGTGTCCGAGCCGGTGGCCCAGTCGACGGCCGCCCCGGTGACCGGCACGTACCGCCGGCCGTCCCACACCGCGGCCTCGACCGACGCGGGCAGGCTGTGCGTGGCGTCCACGGTGAACGACACCTCCACCCGGTCCATGCCGCGCACCCGCCCGAAGTCCACGGACACCCAGTCCTGCGGCCGGGCCCCGCGGAAGGCGGGCAGCAGGGCCGTGGCCGCCTTGGTGAAGCCGTTGGACCAGCCGGTGGCCGCGTCGCCGTCCAGCATCGCGGCGGGCAGGGTGTCCGGGCGGCCGGAGTAACTCGCGTCCGCGTACGGGTGGCCGGCGGGTGCCGGAAGATCTGCCCGGAAGGCGGCGGGCGGGGTGGTCGCGACCGCTCTGGCCGCGGTGGTGCGCACGGTCGCGGTGCTCGTCCCGAGCCCCTCGGCGCGCGCGGTCACCCGCAGCGCGCCGGGCCGGGTGCCGGAGCGCACGATGGCGAGCGCCTTGCCGTGGAACGCGGTCCGGGTGCTCGACTGGTAGCGCTCGGCGCTCTCCTGACGGCCGTTGTCGACCCCGGCGAGGGACCCGCCCGCGACGTCGAAGGAGATCAGGTGCTCGGCGTCGGGCACCACCACCCCGCGCGCGTCGACGATCTCGGCGGTCACGAACACCAGGGAACGCCCGTCGGCCGGCGACGAGTCACGGTCGGCGGTCAGGCGCACGGCGTGCGGCCGGCCGGCCGTGCGCAGCACGTCGGTGGCCACGACCTTGCCGTCCCTGCGCGCCACCGCCTTCAACTCGCCCGGGCGGTAGGGCACTTTCCAGGTCAGGTGCAGCTTGCCCGCGCTGCCGTTCGGGCTGGTGTAACTGCCCGGCCAGGGGCCGTCGGTGAAGGTCTTGTCGTCTCCCGTCGCCTCGGTGGTCTCCAGATAGGCGCGTCCGTCGCTGGTCCGCTTGGTGTCGAAGGCTCGGACGCCCAGGGACTCGCCGTTCAGGAAGAGTTCGACGGTGGCGACGTTGGAGTACGCCCAGACCTCCACCGTGTCGCCCTCCTGGTGGTTCCAGGTCATGGGCAGCAGGTGCACCATCGGCTCGCTGGTCCACTGACTGCGGAAGAGGTGGTACATGTCCTTGGGGAAACCGGCCGTGTCGACCGCGCCGAAGAAGGACGCCTTGACCGGGAAGACGTCGTACGGGGTCGGCTCCCCGAGGTAGTCGATGCCGGACCACAGGAACTGCCCGGCGAACCACCTGCGGTCGCGGTCCTTCTTGTGGCCGTACTCGCCGCTCATGGTCCACGAGGCGAGGTTGTTGTCGTACGAGGAGGTCGCGCGCCTGCCCGGGGTGTGGTTCTCACCGGTGTTCAGGTGCTCCGGTTCCTGGTACGTGCCGCGTGTGGAGGTCTCCGAGGACGACTCCGACTCGAAGAGGAACAGGTGCGGGTAGGCCGCGTGCAGGGCGTCGACCGACCTGGCGGTGTTGTAGTTCAGGCCGAGTCCGTCGAGCTTGGCGAGCATCAGGTCGGCCGCGGACCCCTTCGCCGGCAGTGAGCGGTACTTGTCGGAGCCGATGACCAGGGGCCGGGTGTCGTCGGCCGCCCTGACGGCGGCGATGAGGCGGTCGGCCATGGCGAGGCCGGCGACGGAGGTGGAGTCGGGGATCTCGTTGCCGATGGACCACAGCACCACGGCGGGCGAGTTGCGGGCCGCGAGCACCATCTCGGTGACGTCCCTCTCGCACCACTCGTCGAAGAACCGCCCGTAGTCGTACGTCGTCTTGCCGGTCCGCCAGCAGTCGAAGGCCTCCACCATCATCACGATGCCCAGTTCCTCGCAGACCTCGATCATCTGCGGCGAGGGCGGGTTGTGCGAGGTGCGCAGCGCGTTGACGCCCATCGACTTCATCAGGGTCATCTGCCGGCGCACGGCGTCGACGCCGACCGCCGCGCCCAGCGCGCCCAGGTCGTGGTGCAGGTCGACGCCCTTGATCTTGGTGTAGGCGCCGTTGAGGGAGAAGCCCTCGTCGGGGTCGAAGCGGAAGGTGCGGATGCCGAAGACGGTGCGGAAGGTGTCGACGGTCTCGCCGGCGACGCGCAGTTCGGTCTGGAGGGTGTAGCGGTGCGGCGCCGAGAAGTCCCACAACTTCGGCCTCTCGACCACGAGTTCCTGCGTCCCGGCGGTCGTGTCGGTGACCTCGACGGTGGTGGTGGCGCGGGCGACGGTGCGGCCGTCGGGGTCCTCGACCGCGGACCTGATCTCGACCTCGCGCGCGGTGCTCGACGCGTTCGCCACCGAGGTCCGCACCCGCACCACGGCGCGCTCCGCGCCGACGTCCGGGGTGGTGACGCAGGTGCCCCAGCGCTCGACGTGGACGGGCTCGGTGACGACGAGGCGGGCTTCGCGGTAGATGCCGCTGCCGGAGTACCAGCGACTGCTGGGGAGCCGGTTGCGCACCCTGACCGCGATCACGTTCTCGGTACGGCCGTCGGTGTGCAGCAGGTCGGTGAGGTCGAAGGCGAAGCCGGTGTAGCCGTAGGGGTGGCGGCCCGCCTCCGTGCCGTTGCAGTACACGGTGGAGTCCATGTAGACGCCGTCGAACTCCACCGAGATCCGCTTCCCGGCCCAGGCGGGCGGCAGCGTGAGGGCGAGGCGGTACCAGCCGAGGCCGCCGGGGAGGAAGCCGGTGCCGCTGCTGGTGCCGTGGTCGGTGGTGGGCGTCTGCTCGATGCTCCAGTCGTGCGGCACCGCGACCTCGCGCCACGCCGAGTCGTCGTAGCCGGGGTCGGCCGCCCCCGCGTACGCGCCGGTGGGGTCGGTGATCCCGCCCGGGTCGACCAGCGCGAAGCGCCAGCCGTCACGCAGGGCGACCGCTTGACGGCCGGGCGGGTGCGCGAGGGCTTCGGCGGCCCGCGCCGCTCCGGCACCCGGTAAGGCCCCGGCCGCGGGCGCGGCCGCGGAGGCGATCAGAACCGATCTGCGTGTGACCGTCATGACGGCTCCCCCTCATCAGGGATCAGAAATACTCACAACTGATCGTGACCAAACAGATTCTGACGGTCTGCCACGCATGGCAGTCAAGGGTGTGGAAGCGCTCTCCTGCCTCAGGGGCCACAACGGCCAAAAATCCCCCTTGACCGTGCCGGGCGGCCCACCCCCCGGGGTCACCGTCCACGCGAGGCCGGTACGCACTAGGCTGGAACACAAGTGACGCGCCTGTTCACTGTGAGTGTGCGCAATGGAGTGGCGACGATGAGTCCGGTCTACCCGTTCGACGACGCGGCGACGGCCCGGGCTGTCATCGACGACTCCGGCACCGTGCTCGAGTGGAACGCCGGCGCGCAGCGACTGCTCGGCTGGTCCGCCGCCGAGGTGGTGGGCCGTCCCACCGGGCGGCTGCTGGTCCGCGACACCACGGACACCGCCCTCCCGCCGGCCGGACCCCGCTGGCACGGCGCCGTCACCCTGCGTCACCGCGACGGGCGCACGGTCCGCGTGTGGCTGCTCGCGCACCGGCGCGGCGGCCCGGACCGCTGGCTCGTGTGCACCCCGCTGGAGGGCGCGCGGCCCGTCTCCCCCGACGACCCGCTGTCCCGGGCGGTCCTCACCCAGATGCCCTGCGCCGTCGCCGTCTACGACGACCGGCTGCGCCTGCACAGCGTCAACGACGCCATGGCCCGCGTGATAAAGCTGCCCGTGGAACGCATCCGGGGACTGCGCCTCACCGAGATCGGCGGCAAGGCGCAGAGCGAGGAGCTCGAGGGCCACATGATCGAGGTGCTCGCCACCGGGCGGCCGCAGGACGTGCAGACGTACATGCGCGCCGGCGGCGAGGAGCGCGCGCACGCGTGGCTGGCCCGGCTGGCGCCGGTCAAGGACGCGGACGGACGGGTGCGGGGCGTCTGCCTGGCCGCCCACGACTTCTCCGAGAACTACCGTTCCCGGCAGCGGCTGCAACTGGTCAACGAGGCCAGTGTGCGCATCGGCAGCACCCTCGACGTCGCCCGTACGGCGCAGGAGCTCGCGGACATGTGCGTGCCCGCGCTCACCGACTTCGCCACCGTCGACCTGATCGACCCGCAGGACTACGGCGGTGAGCCCCCGGCCCGCATCACCGCGCCGGTCAGGCTGCGGCGGGCCGCGCACCAGTCGGTGCTCGAGGGCATCCCCGAGGTGGTGACCCAGATCGGCCAGGTCGAGGTCTACCCGGCCTCCTCCCCGCAGGCCGACTCGCTGACCGCTGGCCGCACCATCGTGGGCGCCCTCGTCTCCGGCGGACTGGACCGCTGGCTGGCCTGGAACCGGCCACGGCGCGAGCGCGTGCTCGAACTCGGCATGCACTCCGTGATGTCCGTGCCGATCCGGGCCCGCGGTCTGACCCTCGGCGTGGCGGTGCTCACCCGGCACCGCAACCCGGAGCCCTTCACCGCCGACGACGTCCTGCTTGCGGAGGAGATCACGGCCCGGGCCGCCGTCTGCATCGACAACGCCCGCCGCTTCTCCCGCGAGCGCGAGACCGCCCTCGCCCTGCAGCGCAGCCTGCTGCCCCGCTCACTGCCGCGGACACCCGCGGTGGACGCCGCCTCCCGCTATCTGCCGGCCGCGCGGGCCGGCGTCGGCGTCGGCGGCGACTGGTTCGACGTGATCCCGCTGTCCGGGATGCGGGTCGCCATGGTCGTCGGCGATGTCGTCGGCCACGGCGTCCAGGCCTCGGCCACCATGGGCCGGCTGCGCACCGCCGTGCGCACCCTCGCCGACATCGACCTGGCCCCCGAGGAACTGCTGACCCACCTCGACGACCTCGTCGTACGGCTGTCCGCCGACACCGGCGGCGAGGCCCGTCCCGGCGAGGTCGGCGCGACCTGCCTGTACGCGGTGTACGACCCGGTCTCCCGGCACTGCACGATGGCCCGCGCCGGGCACCCGTCGCCGCTGGTGGTACCGCCCGGGGGCGAGCCCCGGCAGATCCACCTGCCGGCCGGGCCGCCGCTGGGCCTGGGCGGGCTGCCGTTCGAGTCCGCCGACCTCGACCTGAGCGAGGGCAGCGTGCTGTCGTTCTACACGGACGGGCTGATCGAGTCCCGCGAACGGGACGCGGAGTCCGGCCACCGGCTGCTGTGCGAGGCCCTGGCGACGTACACCGACTCGCTGGACGAGACCTGCGACCGGATCCTGCACGCGCTGCTGCCCGCGGGCGGCGCCGCCGACGACGTGGCCCTGCTGCTGGCCCGCACCCGGGGGCTGCCCCCCTCCCAGGTCTCGACGTGGGACATCCCCGCCGACCCCGCGCTGGTCGCCCCGGTGCGCAAGCAGGTGGTCGAGCAGCTCGACACCTGGGGACTGCAGGAAGCGGCGTTCACCGCCGAGCTGGTGGTCAGCGAACTCGTCACCAACGCCATCCGGTACGGCGCCCGGCCCATCCGGCTCCGGCTGATCCACGACGCGGCCACGCTGATCTGCGAGGTCTCCGACACCAGCCACACGGCCCCGCACCTGCGCCGCGCCAAGACCTGGGACGAGGGCGGCCGCGGGCTGCTCCTGGTCGCCCAGCTCACCCAGCGCTGGGGCAGCCGGCACACGGCGGACGGCAAGACGATCTGGGCGGAGATCGGGCTGCTCGAGGAGGAGTGAGACGACGGCCCGACCCGCCGGCGCGTCCGGACCGCCCGCGACGGGTACCCGCTCCGGCACAGGCCGCCGAGCGGCCGCGTCCTGGGCTCCGGAGGTGGTGGAAAGTGAGACGGAACCGGGACCGGACCGCGAACTCTTCCGGTGGTGTCTGCATCCACACTCGTGACGGCGCGCGAAGCGCCCCTTACGCACATGCCGGGCGTGTGCGAGGAATCTCCTGGAGTGCTGAGGAACATGACTGATACGTCCCGCTCCACCCACCGGGCAGCCCTGCTCGCGAGCGCGGTCGCCGTGCTGGGCCTGCTGACCGCCTGCGGCGGCAACGGCGACGGCGCCGCCGCGGCGAGCAGTACGCGAACGCCTGCCGACACGGCGCCGCCGGCCGGCGGCGGCCGGGCCACCGGCTCGACGAGCGGCTCGACGGCGACCGCCCCGGACCCGACCGCCAGCACCGCGACCGCCACCGCCGTCTCGGCCGGCGCCTCCGCGTCGCGGACCGCGGCCGCCTCCTCGGGCCGCTGCCACACCTCCGAGCTGCGGGCGACCGTCGGCCGCAACGACCCCGGCGCCGGGCAGGAGAACTTCCCGGTCGTCCTGACCAACACCTCCACCCGCACCTGCACCGTCCGCGGCTACCCGGGCGCCGCGTTCGTCGACGCGTCGGGCCATCAGCTGGGCCCGGACCCGAAGCGCGCGCCGGGCACGCCGACGACCGTGACGCTCGCGCCGGGCGGGAGCGCCTGGGCGGGGCTGTCCTTCTCCAACCCCGACGTGAGCGGCGCCGAGTCGGCCACCCCGGCGTCCCTGCTGGTCACCCCGCCGGACGAGCTGGACTCGCGCACCGTGACGTGGACGGGCGGCCAGGTCCCGGTGTCCGGCAACTCCTCCACGGTGTACCTGACGGTGCTCCGTCCCGGCAGCGGCGTCTGAGCGGCGGGGTCCCGGCGGGTCCGTCACCGCGGCCTGTTTTCATGGACATCCCGCACCGACCGCCCGAAGGACCCCGCTCTGAACACCCCGCTCGCCGAGACACTGTCCGTCGCCCTGCTCGTCGCCGTACTGGCCTTCGCCGTCCTGCGTCCCAGGGGACTGCCCGAGGCGGCTGCGGCCGTCCCCGCCGCCGGGGTGGCCGTCGTCACGGGAGCGATCTCGCTGGGGCACGCCCGGGCCGAGGCCGAGCGGCTGGGGCCCGTCGTCGGCTTCCTCGCCGCGGTACTGGTGCTGGCCCACGTCTGCGACGTGGAGGGCCTGTTCCGGGCGTGCGGGGCGTGGACGGCGCGCCATGCCGCCGGCTCGCCCCGGCGGCTGCTGGCCGCGGTGTTCGCGCTGGCCTCGGTGATCACGGCGGTGCTCAGCCTGGACGCCACGGTGGTGCTGCTGACGCCGGTGGTGTTCGCCACCGCGGCCCGGGCCGGCGTGCGCGCCAAACCGCACCTCTACGCGTGCGCGCACCTGTCGAACACCGCCTCGCTGCTGCTGCCGGTGTCGAACCTGACCAACCTGCTGGCCTTCGCGGCGAGCGGGCTGAGCTTCACCCGCTTCGCGGCGCTGATGGCGCTGCCGTGGCTGGTCGCGATCGGCGCGGAGTACCTGGTGCTGCGTCGCTTCTTCGCCGCCGACCTGATCGCGCCCGACCACTCGCCGGAGCCCGGTGACACGCCCCGGCTGCCGCTGTTCGCGCTGGTCACCGTCGGGTGCACGCTGGCCGGGTTCGTGGTGGCCTCGGCGGTCGGCGTCGAACCGGCGTGGGTCGCGCTCGCGGGAGCGCTGGTGCTGGCCGGCCGCGCGGTGGTGCGGCGGCGGGCCACGCCGCTGTCGGTGGTGCGGGCCGCGGCGCCGGCGTTCCTGGCGTTCGTCCTCGTGCTCGGGATCGTGGTGCGCGCGGTGGTCGACAACGGGCTCGCCGGGGCGCTCGGCGGTCTGCTGCCGCACGGTTCGGGGCTGCCCGCGCTGCTCGGCATCGCCGCGCTGGCCGCCGTACTGGCGAACCTGATCAACAACCTGCCTGCGGTGCTGGTCCTGCTGCCGCTGACCGCCCCGGCCGGGCCGGGCGCGGTCCTCGCGGTGCTGCTCGGGGTGAACATCGGGCCGAACCTGACGTACGCGGGATCGCTCGCGACACTGCTGTGGCGGCGCGTCGCGCACCGGCACGGCCATGAGACGGAGCTCGGCGAGTTCACCCGGCTCGGCCTGCTCACCGTGCCGGCCGCGCTCGTCCCGGCGGTGGCGGCACTGTGGCTGTCACTGCGGGTCGCCGGGGCCTGACCGGACCGGTCAGTGACGGCCCCCGCCGCCCCCGTATCCCCCGCCGGAGCCCCAGCCGCCCCAGCCGCCCCAGCCGCCCGAGCCGCCCTGCCAGTCGGGCGCGGAAGCCGACGACGACGGCTGCGCGGTCGTCGGCGTGGACGACGGCGTGCTGGACGGCGTCGGCGTGGCGGCGGGCGCCGTGGCGGTGCGGAGGGTGGGGGTGCGCGACGGCCCGGGCCTGTGTTCGGCGTCCCAGTTGACGGCCTCCATCTGCAGGTCGGTCTTGGAGGTGTCGAACGCCCAGCGCTGCACGTCGCCGTCGTCCCGGGTCTTGACGACCAGGGCGCCGGACCCGTCGGTGGCGGCGGGGGTCAGGGCCAGGTCCTCGTCCCAGCGCGGCACCAGCGTCCCGCGCAGGGTGAAGTCGTAACGGATGTTCCTGCCGGTCTCCGCGGACTCGCCCGTGCACGGTGTCAGCTGCACCGAGTAGCCGAGGCGGGAGTCGAGGCACAGGCCGGGGTCGGCGCCGCTGCGCAGCAGCCCGTCGGTCGAGTACGACCACTGCTGGCCGGGCGCCGCGGAGCACTTGGCCAGTGCCGTCTCGGCGCCCGCGACGGTCTTCGCGCCGACGACGGCTACGCACAGCCCCGAGCCGACGTTGTGCAGGCGGCCGTGCACGGTGCCGTCGGCGGAGGAGCCCGCGCCCGCCCAGGACGGCGCTCCGGTGGCGCTCTTGCCCCCGGTGCCGGGGCTCTCGGAGGGCCGGTCGCCGCCGGCCGGGGCCGTGCCGTCCCAGGAGCCGAGGACGGACCACAGGACCAGCGGCAGGACGACCAGCCCGCTGACCGTCAGGACGGCGGCGGCGAGGTTGCGGCGGCGGGCGGCCGCGCGCCGGGCGGCCCGGCGCGCCGCCCGGCGGGCGACGGCCCGCGTACCCGCGCGTGGGCCGGTCCCCGGACCGGGCCGCCCGGGCGGCGCGGACGGTGCGGACGGTGCGGACGGTGCGGACGGCACCGGCGGTACCACGGGCTGTGCGGGCACGGCAGGCTCCGGCGAGGTGAAGGACTCGCCCGGGAACACCGGGGGCCGGTACTCCTCGGCGGCGGCGCGCGCGTCGCGGTCGGCCCAGAACTCGACGTAGCCCCGGGCGCCCCAGCCGAGCACCGCCTCGGCCAGCGCCAGCCCGAGGCCCTCCTCGAACCGGCTCAACTGGTCGGCGGTGTCACGGCAGTGCGTGCAGCGGCCCAGGTGCCCGGCGAGGTCGGGGTCGATGTGGATCCCGCCGCGCCGGTAGGTCACGTCGAGCATCCGCAGATAGCTCCGGCACTCCTGCTCCGGGGCGAGTTCGCGGTGCACCTGGAGGCACTCCTCGCGCAGCCGCTCGCGCGCCCGGTCCAGGTCGACGCCGGCCCGCTCGATGTCCAGGCCCAGCAGCCGGGCGGGTATGTCGAGCGGCTCCGACTCGACCTCCGTGTGCCACACCAGGCAGCGCGCCGGCTGGGGCAGCCGCTGGAACGCCTCGGCGAGCAGCCGCCGGTGGGGCGGCGGCAGCAGACGGGCCGCCAGGCGTTCGTCCTCGTTCACCGCGGAGCGCAGGTCCGGATGGAGCATCTCGCGTCTGCCGTCGCCGTCCCACTCGGCGGCGATCCGGCCGACGGTGACCAGAACCGCGGGCCGCCAGGCGGAGGTCGGTCCGTTCTGCCGCAGGGATTCGCCGAAGAGCCTGGTGAATGCGGCGGACGTGAGCATTCCCGCGTCGCGGGCGCCGTCGGTGCACAACCGGGCATAGGCGAACGCCGCTTCCCAGTGCCGGTCGAGGAGTTCCCCCACGGGCTGAAGCGCGGGCGTGGTACCCGTCCACTTCTTGAGCTCGGTGCTCAGTTGTTCGTCCGTCGCTTCGAACTCGCGTACGGCTGCGGGGGAATTCGACAGGCCGGCGTCTTTCACGGCTGCATTCCTCTCAAGGGCGTGCGGCATCGAGTACATACCACACGGCACGGGAGCCGCCGACACCGCGACTGCTCCGCACGTACGGGATTCGGCATCTTCCGACGCACGCCTGGAAAAGCTCTTTTGAAGCGGAAGGCGAACGCGGGAGCGGCCTCGCGCGCACAGGGGAACGGCTGCCGTCCGTGCGCCGACAGATCACACCTTTGCACAGCTCAGCAATGTGTAACAAGACAGCGCATGCTTTTGCGCTCCGGGCACCCCCGGCCGGCATTCAACAAAGCGTCGACAAGCGCGTCCGCGTCGGTGTCCGGCGATCGGATATGGGGTGTACGGCTGGGAAAGTCCCGCCGACTCGGCTCCGCTCACTTCGAGTTCGGCCGCCACGACCGCGTCCTGGGCCCGGCCCGCCCGTGCCCGGCGCTTCTTGACCCGCCGCCGGAATCCACGCTTTGATCTTCCGCGTGCCGCGGTGCGGCACGCAGAGGTGCGCCCAGCCGGTAGCGGACGAGCTCCGAGTCCGGCCCGAGTCGCCAGGACCGCCGCCCCGCGCGGGTCCGAGGCGGGGTCGTACCCGCGATCGTGGGAGCGGACATGCCCACCGTGGGTGTCGTGCGCGTCGGAGCGGCCGGGACGGCCGTCGGCGCTTGTTTCCTTCTTCTCGCCGGGCTGACGGCGTGCGGTTCCGGCGGGGAGGCCGAGGACGCGGCGATCCGCCTCCCGCCGCGCCACGCCGGTTTCGACTACCAGATCGGCGGCGTTTATCCCCCGCCGTCCGGGGTGCGGATCGTCACCCGGGACCGTACGGCGTCCCCCGCGCCCGGCCTCTACAACATCTGTTACGTCAACGCCTTCCAGGCCCAGCCCGGCGAGCGCCGGTCCTGGCCCGCCGACCTGCTGTTGCGGGACGGCAGCGGCAGGGTGGTCGTCGACGAGGACTGGGACGAGGCACTGCTGGACATCCGCACGGAGGCCAAACGCCGGCGGGTGGCCGCGCGGATCGACCGGTTCGTCGACGGCTGCGCCGACAAGGGCTTCGACGCGGTGGAGCCGGACAACTACGACAGCTACACCCGCTCCCGCCGCCTGCTGACCGCGAACGACGCCACCGCCTTCATCGCCCTGCTGTCACGGCACGCGCACGCCAGGGGCCTGGCGGTCGCGCAGAAGAACACGGTGGAGCTGGCCGGGGTGCGGAAGAAGGCCGGACTGGACTTCGCGGTGGCGGAGGAGTGCGGCGCCCAGGACGAATGCGGCGCGTACGCGCGGGCCTTCGACGACCGGGTGGTGGTCGTCGAGTACACCGACGGCGGGCTGCGCAAGGCCCTCGCGGGCTTCGGCGACCGGCTGAGCATCGTGCGCCGGGACGTGGCGGTGTCCACGCCGGGCAGCGCCGGCTACGTCCGGAAGGTGCGGTGAGACCGGGTCCCGGGCGCCGCCGTCACCCCCGCTCGACCAGGTCCAGGGCCCGCTCCCAGCCGAACTCCGGCCGCACGCCGTCTGGCTCGCCGGAGTACGGTTCGCCGAACCGGACGCCCATGGCGCGCAGCCGGATCAGGCTGTCCTGATAGGCGGGGTGGGCGGCCAACGCGTCGGACACGCACGGCAGTACGGCGACGGGGACACCCAGGCCGCAGGCCTCGCAGAGGGTGGCGACGGCGAGGGTGTCGGCGAGGCCCGCCGCCCACTTGTTGACGGTGTTGAAGGTGGCGGGTGCGACCACGACCGCGTCCGGCGGCGGGAACGGGCGCGGATCGCCGGGGGTGCGCCAGGCGGAGCGGATGGGGCGGCCGGTCCGGGTCTCGACGTCCGCCGTGTCGAAGAAGCCGTTCATCGCGACCGGCGTCGCGATCACCCCGACCTCCCAGCCCCGTTCCCGCGCGGCGGCGATCAGCCCGCCGACGCCGGCGGCGATCCCGGCGGCGCAGACCACGACGTAGAGGAAGGGCTTCGGGTCCTGTTCGATCACCCCGGAACCCTACTGAAGCGGGAAGGACGTCCCGCGCTCGGCCTCGGGCCGCGGGCCGCGGATGCGGCGCTGCTCCTCCGAGATGGGCACGTCGTCGATGCTCGCCTCGCGCCGGGTCATCAAGCCGTGCTCGTCGAACTCCCACAGTTCGTTGCCGTAGGAGCGCCACCAGCGGCCGTCGGCGTCCCGGGACTCGTACTGGAAGCGGACGGCGATGCGGTTGCCGTCGAACGCCCACAGGTCCTTGCGCAGCGCGTAGTCCCGTTCGCGCTCCCACTTGCGGGTCAGGAACTCGACGATCCGGGCGCGGCCGGTGAGGAAGGTGTCGCGGTTGCGCCACACCGAGTCCTCCGAGTAGGCGAGCGCGACCCGGTGCGGGTCACGGGTGTTCCAGGCGTCCTCGGCGGCCTGGACCTTCTGCGCGGCGGTCTCACGGGTGAACGGGGGCAGGGGCGGCCGGTCGGTCATGGGTCTCCTCCTCGGCGGACACGGAGCGGAGAACGCTCGTTCTCACGCCTGACTGCTACCGTAGGAGAACGCTCGTTCTCACGTCAAGGAGAGGTCGTACGGACATGGCCGTCATGGACAGCGCAGCCGCCCGGGAGCAGGCGCTGGACGCCGCGGAGCGGCTCTTCTACGGGCGGGGCGTCCAGTGCGTGGGCATGGACGAGATCCGCGGCGCCTGCGGCCTGTCGCTCAAGCGGCTCTATCAGCTCTTCCCGGCGAAGGAGGAACTGGTCGAGGCGTACCTGGAGCGGCGCGACGAGCGCTGGCGCGGGCGGCTGGCCGCGTACGTCGAGCGCCGCGAGGACCCCGGGGAGCGGATCCTGGCGGTCTTCGACTGGCTCCAGGAGTGGTTCGGCGAGGACGGCTTCCGCGGCTGCGCCTGGATCAACTCCTACGGCGAACTGGGCGCCACGTCACCCCGGGTGGCCGCCCAGGTCCGCGCGCACAAGGAGGCGTTCCGCGGGTACCTGGCCGGGCTGGTGGCGGACGCCGGGCTGCCCGGCACGCTCGCCGGGCAGCTGTTCCTGCTGGCCGAGGGCGCCATGGTGACGGCCGGCATCACGGGCAGCGCGCAGCCCGCGCGGGAGGCGCGCGAGACGGCGCGCCTGCTGCTGCGGGCCCGCTGAACTCAGTCTCCGGACACGGTGACGGCGCCCACCGGGCAGGCCCGCGCCGCCTCCCGCACCATCGGGTCGCCGCCGCCGTCCTCGCGCCCCGGCCGCAGGGCGCTGAGGCCGTCGTCGTCCTGGGTGAACACCTCCGGGGCGACCAGGGCGCACTGGCCCGCGCCGATGCAGACGTCCTTGTCGATGTCGATGCGCACGGCCTTCAACCCCTCACCAGGCAACGGGGAGTTCCAGCATCCCCTGGATGGTGTCGCCGGGCTTGAAGGGGATCTCCTCCGCCGGGGCGGCGAGGCGCAGGCCGGGCAGCCGGGCCAGCAGGGCGCCGAAGGCGATCTCCATCTCCGCGCGGGCCAGGTTCTGGCCGAGGCACTGGTGGATGCCGAAGCCGAACGCGACGTGATGGCGGGCCGGGCGGTGGAAGTCGAGGACGTCCGGATCGCCGTAGACGTCCTCGTCGCGGTTGACGATCGTGGTCGAGAAGAGCACCGCGTCGCCCGCCCGGATCGTCGTCCCGGCCACCTCGATGTCCCGCGTCGCCAGGCGCGCCAGCGTGTCGGCGATCGACAGCAGGCGCAGCAGCTCCTCCACCGCGGCGGGCAGCAGCCCGGGGTCCGCGCGCAGCTCGGCCAGCCGCCGCGGGTGCCGCAGCAGCGTGAACATGCCGAGGGAGATCATGTTGGCGGTCGTCTCATGACCGGCGACCAGCAGGACGGTCGCCACGGAGGCGACCTCCTCGCGGTCCATCTCCCCCGCGCGCAGCCGCTGGTGGACGAGTTCGTCGAGCACGCCGTCTCCAGGTTCCGGCTGTTGCTGCTTGTGGTCGATCAACTCCTCGAAGTACGCGTCCAGTTGGTCACGCGCGTCCGCTATGTCGGCGGCCGTCGGGCCGCGCAGCAGCCGCCGCGACTGCCCTTCGAAGAACTCGTGGTCGGCGTAGGGCACTCCGAGCAGCGCGCAGATCGTCATGGACGGTACCGGGAGCGCGAAGGCGTTCACCAGTTCGGCGGGCGGCCCCTGGGCGATCAGGGCGTCGATCCGTTCGTCGACGATCCGCTGGATGCGTGGGCGCAGTGCGGCGGCCCGCCGGAGGGTGAAGTCCGGGATCATCCTGCGCCGCTGGGTGCGGTGTTCGGGGTCGTCGACGCCGAGCAGCGCGATCCTCCGCTTCCTGGCGGCCTCGAAACGCTCGGTGGGGGACGGGAAGTCGGGGTGGGTGCGTTCCGCCGACAGGCGCTGGTCGGACAGGAGTTCGCGGGCGAGCGCGTGCCCTGTCACCAGCCAGGCCGGCCGGCCGTCGTAGAGTGTGACCCGGGCCAGCGGGCGCGCGGCGCGCAGGGGCTCGTAGGCGGCGGGCGGGTGGTAGGGACAGGTCCTGTCCTGGGGGAAGACGACGGGTTCGGTTTCCGTCATGGAAGACCTCGCAGACGATGGGCGCGTCGTGCAGACCCTCATTAGATGCCCCGTGCATCCAAGGGGCCACGAGAAGTTCGGCCAGATCAACGGCGCGCGAATTCTGGCCGGGGATCGCCGGTCGCCCGGCCGTTTCCGCACTCCTGTCAGCGGTTCACCGGAAGGATGAATTACGGACGAAAGGTAACGAAGGTGGATAAACAGCAATGAACCAGGATAGACACCTCACGCACCGGTGTCGAGGCCCGGTGCGAGTCAGCCGTACGACCGGACGATGGGACGGATGCCATGCCTCTTGAGGGAGAGTACGAACCCAGCCCGACCCAGTGGGTGCGCGAGCAGGTGGAGCTGTACGAGAGCTCCGGCGGCACCGAGGGGACGACGCTGCGCGACACCGGGCTGCCCGTCGTCGTGCTCACCACCCGCGGCGCCACGAGCGGCAAGATCCGCAAGACGCCGCTGATGCGCGTCGAGCACCAGGGGCGCTACGCGGTGGTCGCCTCGATGGGCGGAGCGCCCACGCACCCGGTCTGGTACCACAACGTCAGGAAGGACCGGCACGTCGAGCTCCAGGACGGGCCGGTGAAGCGCGACATGGTCGCCCGTGAGGTCAGCGGCGCGGAGAAGGCCGAGTGGTGGGAGCGGGCCGTGGCGGCGTTCCCGCCGTACGCCGACTACCAGAAGAAGACCGAACGCGAGATCCCGGTGTTCGTGCTGGAACCGGCCGACGGGTGATGTGAACGGTCCCCGCTGACGTGAACGGTCCCCGCGGAAGATTCTTCCGCGGGGACCGCATGAATCCCGCACCACCGGGCACGTGGGTGTCAGGCCCCGCCGCGTTCCCCCGTCGCGGCGGGGCTTTCTCGTGCCTCCCGCGCCGCCCGGTCGGTGATGTCGAGGAAGATCTGGTCCGCCTCCGCCACGGCCTGCGCGAGGGAGCGCTTGATCCGCACCGCGACCTCCTCCAACCGCTCGCTGTCCAGGCCGGGCATCAGGTCGACGCGGGCGGCCACCAGGGCCGTGTCGAGGCCCGTCTTCATTGTGAACAGCGCCTCCACGCTGTCGATTTCGGGCTCCGCCGCCAGCAGGGACCGGATGCGGTCCGCCGACTCGGGGTCGGCGGCCTCACCGATCAGCTGGTCGCGGGCCTCCCGGCCGAGGTGGTAGGCGACGAAGACGAGCAGCGCCCCGATGGCGAACGAGGCGGACGCCTCCCACACGACCTGCCCGGTCACCATGTGCAGCGCCATGCCCACGGCGGCCAGCGTCACGCCGAGCACCGCGGTGCCGTCCTCGGCGACCACCGTGCGCAGCGCCGGGTCGCGCAGACCGCTGCTGCCGCCCTGCCGCCGCACCTGGTGCAGGGCGCGCAGCAGGGAGACGCCCTCGGCGAGGAAGGCGACCCCCAGCACGATCAGTCCGGCCACGTATCCGCTCAGCTTCTCCTCGGCGCCGTTGTGCAGCGCCTCGAAGCCCTGGAAGACGGAGAAGCAGCCGCCCATCACGAAGATGCCGACGGCGGCGAGGAGCGACCAGAAGAACCGCTCCTTGCCGTAGCCGAAGGGGTGTCGCTCGTCGGCCGGGCGGCGGCTGCGCCGCAGCGCGGCCAGCAGGAAGACCTCGTTCAGGCTGTCGGCCACCGAGTGCGCCGCCTCCGACAGCAGGGCCGGTGATCCGGCGAGCAGTCCCCCCACGGCTTTGGCGACGGCGATCACCAGGTTCGCCATCAGCGCCACCAGCACGGTGACGCGTGTCCGACGGTCTGCCTTGTTTTCCGATGATGTCCCGCTCACCTTCGCCGACTGCCCCGCTCCGCGCCGCGCATACCGTGTGGGAGGCACGATTCGGGAAACCACGGGAACCCCCAGTACTCGGGGGAACTCCGGGGAACTGAGGGGAATCACGGGGAACGACGGGAAACACGTTCGTCAGGAGCAGGTGCGTCAGGAGGAGGCATCCATGGCAGGTGGCGGCAACAGCGCCTACGGCAGCAAGCCGTTCAAACGGTCCAGGAGCCACTTCGCCGACCGGATCACCGCCGACGGCCGCGACGGCTGGCCGGTGGAGGCGGGACGCTACCGGCTGGTGGTCAGCCGGGCCTGCCCGTGGGCGAGCCGGGCGCTGGTCTCGCGGCGCCTGCTCGGCCTGGAGGAGGCGCTCTCGCTCGCCGTCGCCGATCCCGTGCAGGACGACCGCAGCTGGCGTTTCACCCTGGACCCGGACGGGCGCGACCCCGTCCTCGGCATCCGCTACCTGAGCGAGGCCTACGACCGGCGGGAGACGGACTACCCGGGCGGGGTGAGCGTGCCCGCGATCGTGGAGGTGACCGGCGGGATGCTGGTGACCAACGACTACCAGCGGATCACCCTGGACTTCGCCACCGAGTGGACGGCTCTGCACCGCGAGGGCGCTCCCGACCTGTACCCGCGGGGCCGGCGCGACGAGATCGACGCGGTGATGGCGGACGTCTACGAGGACGTCAACAACGGCGTGTACCGGGCGGGCTTCGCGACCGGCCAGGAGGAGTACGAGGCGGCGTGCGCCGGCGTCTTCAGGCGGCTGGAGGCGCTGGCGGACCGGCTGGCCCGGCAGCGCTACCTCGTCGGCGACACGATCACCGAGGCGGACATCCGGCTGTTCACCACGCTGGTCCGTTTCGACGCCGTCTACCACGGTCACTTCAAGTGCAACCGCTGGAAGCTGTCGGAGAACCCGGTGCTGTGGGCGTACGCCCGCGACCTCTACCAGACCCCCGGTTTCGGCGACACCGTCGACTTCGACCACATCAAGCGGCATTACCACCAGGTGCACACCGGCATCAACCCGACCAGGATCGTGCCCCTGGGGCCGGATCTGTCCGGCTGGCTCGCCCCGCACCACCGGGAGGAACTCGGCGGCCGCCCGTTCGGCGACGGCACCCCGCCGGGCCCCGTGCCGGCCGACGAGGAGGTTCCGGCACGGGGACGGCCCTGACCCACGACAAGGCCCTGATCCACTGAAGGAGAGACACGTGAAGAAGAAGAAGAAGCTCAAACTGCCCCTCGCCTACAAGCCGCTCGGCTTCGCCCTGGGCTGGGCGAGCGGCGCCCTCGCGGGGGTCGCCTTCCGCAAGGTGTGGATGGCGGTCCGGCACGAGGAGGACGCGCCCGACGCGCTGGACCGCGACCGGGGCTGGGGAGAGGTGCTGCTCGCCGCCGCGGTCCAGGGCGCCCTCTTCGCCGTGGTGCGCAGCGCCGCCGACCGCGCGGGCGCCAAGGCCGTCGAACGCTCGACCGGCGTATGGCCGGCCACCGACAAGGGCGGCCGGGACTGACGGCCGCGACTGAGCGGAGTCTCCCCGGCGCCGCGGGCCGGACGTGCCCGCGGCTCGGGGCCTGCCGCGAAAGTGGCGCCCGCCGCGACGGCGCCGCCTCCGCGACAGGCCTCAGCCCTGCTTCGGCGCGGTCGACGGGACGCGCCGCAGGGTGAAGGTGTGGCCGGCCGGATCGGCGTAGCCGCGCTCCTCGAACGGGCCCGACGCGTCCCGCGTCTCCAGTGGGCGGCCGCCGAGCTCGACCACCTTGCGCTCGACCGTGTCCAGGTCCTCCACCACGAAGTCCAGATGGGCCTGGAGGGAGTTCTCCGGGCGCGGCCAGCTCGGCGGTGTCGCGTTGACGTCGCGACGGAACGCGAGCCGGAAGCCGTCGGCGCTCCTGATCTCCACGCGGTTGGCGGTCGCGTCGGTCTGCTCGCCCGCCAGAAGCTCCTGGTAGAACACGGCGAGCCGCTCGGGTTCTGCGCAGTCGAGCACCACGACGCCCGCTTTCACCAGTGCCATGTCTCCTCCGAAAGGGTTCGGGGCGCGGGCGTTCGCCATCCCGCCGCCGGTACCTTGCGGATATCCCGGCGCGGTTGATTCAGTCGGCGGCCAACGGCCGTCCCTCACACGCCGGTTCACCCCCTCCAGTTCGCCGGCCGCACGCCGGGCCTGGATCCGGCGCGGCCGGACGCCCGCTCGTCGAACTGCGGGAAGGACGGACGCGCGCCCGTCGACCGGCGGGAAGGGCGGGAGTTTACGCAACTCAGGAGGCTCGGGCAGTAACGAACATCACCGCCAGGTAACGTGTTGATCATTTACGCGCTGGGCAGCCTCGTACCGTTTGTCGATTCAACTTTCCTATTGCGAAGCCCAGTTCGAGCGTGCGGGCGGTCCCGGGACCGTCCGCGCGTACGGCCGGGGGAACTTCCCGGACTCGACCGGCCGACCGACATCGGCCGACCGACTCCGTTGCCAGGAACACAGTTCGAAGGGAAACCGGTGTGAAACCTCGAGTCGTAGGCGCAGTTCCGAAGGCGCCCGCCGACAGCCTGCTTCCGGCGCAGCCGAGCGCCCCGCTCCAGCCCGCGCAGCCGAGCGCCCCGCTCCAGCCCGCGGAGGCGGGGACCGCCCTGGCCCGACTCTTGGTGAACCGCGTCAACGGGAGCACGGAGCAGTACCGAAGCTGGCAGAACGCCCTTCAGCAGCGGCTGGACGCACTCGGGGCGCTCGGGGCCCCCGGGTCCGGCACCACGCTGTGGGTGGAGGGAGCCCTGCGTCTGGCGCCGCGCGCGTTCCTCCCGCCCGATGAGGAGGGCTACGCCAGGCTGGAGCGGCTGGAGGCCGGCCTGCGCCTGATCGAGACGGCCTTCCCCCAGGTCGCCACCGATGTCGAGCTCTGCCGGCTGACCTGCATGATGCTGGAAGGGGCCTGGCGGAGCCGGGCACTCGTGCCGCCGCGCGAGCAGGAGCGGGAAACCGCCTGCGCCTGCCCTCTGTGCAGTCGGCTGCCGTCGCCCCCGGCACGCACGCTGGAGGACTACGACTGGCGGCAGAGCGCCGGTCGTCCCCTCACCGTCAAGACCTGGCCCTACCGCCGGGAACTCGACAGCGTCCTGACCGGTGGATGGTCCTGGACCCGGCAGATGAACGACCTGGAACGAGACCTCGGCCACCGCCACCGCTTCGAGGACGACATCCTCGTCTTCCACGAGTACAAACGCGTGATAGACACCATCGACACCGCGAGCCTCACCCGACTCGTCGAAGGCCGCCTGACCGAGAGTTTCAGCACCAACAGCGCACGGGCCCTGGTCTGCGGACTCTTCGCGGCCCACAAGCGGTCCGTCGACGAGTACTGGCTCCAGCAGCACCACACGGGCAGCGTCACGCTCCCCCAGTCCAACCCGCTCGACCAGAACACCTACTCGATCCTGCAGATGCTGGACTGCCTGTTCTGGCACGTCTCGCCCGACACGGAACTCTGGCAGGAGGAGCACCTCGCCTCGCTGCTGCTGTGCCGCGTCATCGACGACATGGCCGACGTACGAGCCGACGCCCTCACCGGCGAGATAAGCAACTTCTGGCTCGCCGACATGCCCACCCACACCAAGGCCCTCTACGCCGCCTGCGCGATAGCCCTCGTCAAGTACGGCTGCACGCCCGAGGCGCATCCCTCGATGTGGAACACCTGGCTGATGACCACCACCATCGTCTGGATGGGGCTCACCGGCCGCCACGCCCTGTGGTTCGACGGCATCACCCAGGGTCTCCCCGCGGCCGAGGCCTGCCCGCTGTGCGACCTGCAGCCCAACTCCTGCGCCGGCATCCTCACCGACGGCACCACCCTCACCATCGGCCCGCGGCCCACCGCGGCGGCGCTGAGCCCCCGGACCGCCGAGCTGTCCGCACGCTGCAGAGACCGACACCCGCAGGCATGGGCCCTGTTCGACGCCGAACTTCACGCCTTCGAAGCACTGCACGGCCCCTGGTACGGCAACATCGACAGCACCTGGGAGATCCTGCGCCGCACCTACATCGCCGGCGTGGAGGCATCCATCGCCGCCCCGACCAAGGAGCGCGCCCGTCAGGTCCAGGAAGACGCCGGCGCGGTGGGCGCCGAACGATTCCACGCCCTGCACGACCCGCAGACCGGGCGGGAGGACACCACGCTGCTGGCCTACATGTTCGCCTGCGCCCACCCGCATTTCCTCTGGAACGCCACGGGATACCACCCCACGGGCGTGACGGGCGACTGGCTCGACGGCTGACGCCCCGATCCCGTTCCGGACGCCCGGACGCCGCGCGGGTGAGCCGGCGTACGGCGCTGCCCAGCCGGTCACCCGGCCGGGCAGCGGTCCCCCGAGGTGGCCCTAGACGGCGAACTCGACCGGCAGACTGTCCAGTCGGGACTCCCAGGTGGAGGCGGTCGAGTTGAGCTCCTCCGGCGGCACGGCCAGTCGCAGCCCCGTCAGCCGGTGCAGCAGGACCTCCACCGCGATCTCGATGATGGACTGGCCGATGCTCTGCCCGGGGCACTCGTGCGGACCGGAACTGAAGGCCAGGTGCGACTGGTTGCCCTGGAGCGCGACTCCGTCGGCGGGCCGGATCTCCGGGTCGACGTTGCCGGGGGCGAGGCCGAGGAGGAGCAGGTCGCCCTCCTCGATGTGGTGCCCGCCGAGCTCCAGGTCGCTGGCGGCGAACCGCCCCGGCAGGACGGCCAGCGGCGGGGTGTCCCACATGACCTCCTCCACCACGGCCGACACGTTCAGCTGACCGCCGATCACCCCGGACAGCCGCGCCGTGTCGGTGAGGAGCAGTTCCAGCACCCGGGCCAGCAGGTTGCTGGTCGTGGTGTGCGCGGCGATCAGCACCAGGCGCAGATGGCTGACGATCTCGTCCTCGTCCAGGGCCGCCGGGTGCTCCAGCAGGGCGGTGGTGAAGTCCGCACCCGGTTCGGACCGCTTGCGCTGGGCGAGTTCGCCCAGGATCTGCATGATGCGGTCGTTGTGCACCAGGGCGTCCTCGCCGCCCTTGAAGACCTGGGCGCAGGACTCGACCAGGAGCCGGCCGTCCGCCGCGGGAAGGCCCAGGATCCGGGTGAGCACGAGCATCGGCAGGTAGTCGGCGTAGTCCGCCACCAGGTCGGCGCGCCCCGCGTCGGCGAACGCGTCGATCTGCTTGTTCGCGAAGTACGTGGCGTGCCGCCGGATACCGCGGCCGGAGGCGGCCAGGAGTCCGTCGGTGACCGCCCCGCGCAGCCTGCGGTGCGGCTCCCCGTCCTGGGAGACACAGTCGGGCCGCCAGCCCACCATCGGCACCAGCGGCGAGGTCTCCGGGACACGGCCCTCCCGCCAGTCCCGCCAGATGCGGGCGTCCCGGCTGAACTGACGGGGGTTGTCCAGCACCCGCCGGTTGTCGCGGTAGCCGAGCACCAGCCAGGCCGGCACGTCGCCCTCCAGCAGCACCGGCGCGACCGGGCCGTGCTCCTTGCGCAGCCGCTCGTAGATGGCCTGCGGGTCGGTGGCCGCTTCCGGGCCGTACAGCCGCATGAGTTCGGCCCCGCCGTGTGCGACGGGGCAGCCGCGTGGGGTGTCGGGGCCGTTTAAGGTCTGGTCGTTCATCGCGGCTCCAGGGCGACGGCGGAGCGGTCCTTCAGATGACGGATCAGCGCGACGAGCACGTCACGGCTGGAGGCCCGGTCACGGGCGTCGCAGGACACGACCGGGGTGTGCGGGGGGATGTCCAGGGCGTCCCGTATCTCGTCGACCGGGTAGTCCTTGGAGTCCGGGAAGACGTTCAGGGCCACCACGAAGGGGACGTTCTGGCGCTCCATCTCCTCGATCGCCCTGAAGCTGGAGGCCAGACGCCGGGTGTCGACCAGGACGACCGCGCCGAGCGCGCCCTTGAACAGGCCGTTCCACAGGAACCAGAAGCGCTCCTGCCCGGGGGTGCCGAACAGGTACAGCATCAGGCTGTCGTTGAGGCTGATCTTGCCGAAGTCCAGGCTGACGGTGGTCTGCGTCTTGTCGGTGACACCGATGAGGTGATCGACGTCGGCGCTCGCCTGGGTGAGGGTCTCCTCGGTGGTCAGCGGCTTGATGTCGCTGACCGAGCGGACCATCGTGGTCTTCCCGGTGCCGAAGCCGCCGGCGATCATCACCTTCACCGAGCGGGTGCCTCCGGCGTCCGGCCGGCCGGGGTGGTCAAAGCCTTTGAAGTCCACTGAGTACCTCCTCAAGGAGCGCGAGGTCGGGCCCGCGGCCGACGGCGTGCGCCGGGATGGGGTCGCGGGCTTCGACGCGGCCTGCCTCGAGCAGATCGGCCAGCAGCACCGCGAGAATGTTGAAGGGCAATCCGAGGTGGGCGCCGAGTTCGGCCACCGACAGCGGATCGCGGCAGCGCCGGAGTATCTCCTCGTGCTCGTGCTGCATGCCCGGTACGGGGGCGGTGAGGGAGACGATGAGGGTCGCCACGTCGAGGCTCGACGCCGAACCGCCCGGTCCGCTACGTCCTCGGGTGAGGACGTAGTAGCGCTCGAGACCGGACGGGTCCGTGGGCCGGCGGGGAGCACTCATCCAGAGTGCTCCTCCAGGCGCGGAGTGGTGCCGAGGAGCTCACCCATCCTGCGGGCCAGGTCCCGCATCTGGTGTCCCAGGAGGCCCTGGTCGAGGCCCTCCCTGGCAAGGACGCCCAGATACGTCTCCACACCGGCGCGTACGACGAAGAGGTGCCCGCCGTCGACCTCGATCATGGCCAGCCGCAGTTGCCCCGCGTACTTGGGGAACTGCTCGGCGACCGGCTGGGCCAGTGCCTGCAGGCCGGCCACGACGGCGGCGAAGCGGTCGACGTCGTCGGGGTCTTCGGCGCCAAAAGAGGTGATGGCCTTGCCGTCGCTGGAGGCCACGAGGGCGAAGCGGATCTCCGGGATGGACTCCACGAGATCACGGAGCGCCCAGCTCACGTCGGTTCCCTGTTGCGTCATGTGGACTAGTCGCTCTCTTCAGTGCGGTGCTCGGTGGACTCGCGTCCGGCGGTCGGCCTTTCTCCGGCCTCGACGGACTCGCGTCCGGCGGTGGCGAAGGCGGCGAGGCCGGCGAAGGACGCGTCCGGCGGAACGGCGGCGACAGTCGTGTCGTCGGTCCGTTCGGTGCGCTGGACCGACTGCGCCTGTGCGTCCCGCCTGCTGCGGCGACGGGGCAGTCCGCCGGGCGTGGTGTCCACGGCCTCGGCGGGCGCCGCCACGATCGTGGGGACGGCCGCCTCCTGGGACGGCGCGGCCGTGGCGGACTGCGTGGCCTGGACGGCCGGAGCGGGGGTGGCCGTGACGGCCGCCGGCAGCGGGCTGAAGTACTTGTGCGGGACCACGACCACTACCGACGTGCCGAGCCAGGGCGAGTCCGCGAAGGTGACGCGGACGCCGTAGCGGCGGGCGAGGGCGCCGACGACACGCAGACCGATGGTGGCGTCCTCGGAGACGCCGCCGAGTCCCGGCCCCTCCCCGGTGCCGGCGAGGGCCTGTTCGGCCTCGCGCTTCTTCTCCTCGCTCAGCCCCTTGCCCGAGTCCTGGATCTCGATGCCGACACCGTTCGGCACCTCCTTGCCGGAGACGACGACCGGCTCGGTGGGCGGCGAGTAGCGGGCCGCGTTGTCCAGGAGGTGGGCGAAGATCAGGGTGAGGTGGTCCACCAGACCGCCGTCGACGCCGAGTTCGGGCAGATGACGCACGTCGACCCGGTGGAAGTCCTTGATCCGGCCGATGCCGCCGCGCACCACGCTCAGCAGCCGCTGCGGCTCCTGCCACTGCCGGCCCGGACGGTCGGATCCGCCCAGCACGCCGATGCTGGCGGCGAGACAGTCGGCGGGGCCGATCTCCTGGTCGAGCTGCATCAGACCACGGGCCACCGAGGGCAGCCGGCCGTGCTCGCCCTGCATCTCGTGCAGCCGGCCACGCAGCTTGCTGGTCAGCACGTGGATGCGGTTGCCGATGCTGATGACGGCCTGCTCGGCGGCGGTGGAGCGGTTGAACTCCTCCTCCACGCCGATGAGCGCGGTGCGCAGCACCTTGCGCAGGTCGGCCTGGAGCTCGACATCGATCTTGGCGTGCGGGTCACGGGCCGGCAGCAGGTCCTCGACGGCATCGCCGGCGCGCAGTCGCCGGAGTGCCTCGGGCAGTTGCTCGGCGGCGAGCCGGGAGACGGCGGCCCGCTGGTCGGTCAGCCGCTCCTTCCATGCCTCGGCCTGCTCGGCGAGCTGCGCCTCGTAGGACTGGGCCTGCTCGGTGAGACGTGCCTCGAATTCCTCGGCCTGTCCGTCGAGTCGCGCCTGGTAGGCGCCGGCGCCGTCGGCGATCTGCGCCTCCTGGGCGGCGCGTTCGGCGGCGAACTTCCGCTCCAGGCCCGCCACGTGCTGCTGCCACTGCTGCGAGTGCTCGGCCTGGGCGGCGCGGAAGGAGCTCTCCGCACGGCCGAGTTGGCTCCGGGTGCGCAGCAGCAGCCGTACGCACACGGCGCTGGCGGTGGTCGCCGCGGCTCCGGCGACGGCCGCACCGATCTGCTCGGAGCTCATGAACGTTGCGGCAACCGTCCCGCCGCCTAAAGCCAGTGGCATGAGCCACCAGCTGTACCAGGCGACAGGGGCCCGCGCCGCCGGCGGCGGAGTGGCGAGTTCCATCTGCATCCTTCGAAAGCAACACGATCGAACGGGGGGCGTGCAAGGCGTGGGGGGCCGCACTCATGAGTACGCACCACGAGAAGGGCGACAGGTGGTCGCATCAACTCGTAGTGACGGAGGGGAGCTTATCGGGTAAGAACCCGAAAGGATCAAACTGACGGCCCGACGGAAGTGAGGGTTCCGTCACTCTCGGACAGGCTCCGGCGGTCGACAAATACCCATTGCGACCTGCGTCCTTGCCGGAGAGTAACCATGAGCGCGGCCGCCTCTGACCGTCGTTGACGGGTCCTGACCGCCGCCGCCGGGGCGGTCGCGCGTGGCGGTTGGCGGAGGCATATGCGCCGGTCAGCGCGGTCGGCGGGCACTCATGACATCGATCCGCCCCCCGGCGCTTTCCTGGACACCTGCCCAGCTAGAATGGACACCTGTCCAAGAAAAGGAGTCCGCCGTGGAGACGCTCGCGCACGTGCTGGTCGGTCTGGTGGCCGCGCTGCACGCATACATCCTGGTGATGGAGATGTTCCTGTGGCAGCGCAAGCCCGGCCGGGCGCTGCACGGGTTCGGCCCCGAGATGGCGCGGGCGACCGCCCCGCTCGCCGCCAACCAGGGGCTTTACAACGGTTTCCTCGCCGCCGGGCTGGTCTGGGGGCTGATCGCCGCGGATCCGACCGGATTCCGCGCCCAGGTCTTCTTCCTGTGCTGTGTCGTGGTCGCCGGCGTCTTCGGCGCCGCCACGGCCAATCGGCGCATCCTGGTCGTCCAGGCGCTGCCCGGAGCTCTGGCCCTGGCCGCCGTGCTCGTCGCGCGATGACCCGCGCCGCGCCCCAGGACCCGCGCGCGGCGCGTACCCGGGCGCGGCTGCGGGCGGCCCTGCTCGCGGAATGCGCCGAGCGGCCGCTGGCGGACGTGGGCGTGGCCGCGCTGGTGCGCCGGGCGGGCGTCGGACGGGCCACGTTCTACCTGCACTACGCCGACCTGGAGGCGCTGGCCGTGGACGCCTGCGCGGATGTCGTACGGGAGGCGGTGGAGGCGCTGCACTCCTGGCGGGGCAGGCCCGACCCGGTGCACGCGCCGCCCGCGCTGGGCGAGTTCTTCGCCTCGCTCGCCCCGCTGGCCGGCCTGTACCGGGCGCTGCTCAGCCCGGGCGGCGGCGGCCCGCTCGGCCACGTGCTGCACCGGGACCTGCGGGCCTACAGTCTGCGCGAACGGGAGTTGGCGGGCGCGGCGGACGCCCCGCTGGTCGCCTCCGCGGTGGCCGCCACCTTCGCCGGGGTGCTGGCCGACTGGCTGCACGGGCTGCTGGCGGCCGACGCCGGAGAGATCGCCGACCAGGTGTGGCAGTTGCTCGTCGCGCTGCACTCCAGTCGCTGACGGCTCATTTGCAGCCCATGCCCGGCTCGACGCGGGGCCAGGCCTCGACGCCCCGGGAGGTGCGCACGTACACCCGGGACGGGTCGTCCGTCAGCCACAACTGCCGCTGCCCCAGGCGGTATCCGGTGTCGCGGGCGCCGGCGGGCAGGGTTGCGTCACCGTCGTACGGGGAGGTGAGCATCCCCCGCGGCAGCACCCGGTCCGGGTCCCGGGCGTACGTCCTGGCGTCCTCGCCCCGTCCCAGCGACAGGAAGTGGGCCTTCCGCCAGTCGCAGTGGGCGGCGCCGGCGAAGCTGCCGATCCGGGCGACCGGCACCCGCTCGCCGTGCCCGTCGGTCCAGACCTCGTACTCCTGGGTGTCGGTGAAGCTCGCCGGCAGTTCGGCCGGATCGCAGGAGGCGCTGGTCTCCGGTCCCCAGCCCGGCCTGCCGGGCCGGTCCTCGGCGACCACGACGGCGACCTTGGTCCTGCCGTGCACGTCGAACGAGTACAGCACGCGGCCCTTCTCCCGGCGCTCCACGCGGTAACCGTGGCGGGGGACGCCGGGCTGGTCCATGTCGAAGTAGGCCCGCAGGCCCTCCTCCGGCGTCGTTCCTCCGTCGCCCCGTCCCCACGGCTCCGCGGCGCCGCCCGAGTAGATCTCCCCGTCGCACTCCAACGCCCGGCCGGCGGCGCCCGCCAGGCCGGGCAGGCCGCGCACGCCGCCCGCCTCGTCCGCCCGCTGGGCGGGCAGGTGCAGCGGGCCGTCGTACGGCGTCGGCGGCGGTGTGCCGTCGACGACCAGATCCGGCCGGCCGTCGCCGCACGCCACGGCCGCCGACGCGACCAGCACCACCACCGTCACGAGCCCCGCGCGTATCTCCACCCCGGTGTCCTTTCGCCGCTGCCTGCTCCTACGACGCGGCGGCCGGACGGAACGTTCGCGGCGGGCCGGAACGTCCACGGCGGAGCGGAGCGGGACACGGGCGGGGCGGGGCGGGGCGGGGCGGCTATCGCGGGGTCGCCTGGAAGGTCCGCCGGTAGGCCTGCGGGGAGACCCCGATCGCGGCGTGCAGGTGCTGACGCAGGGATGCGCCGGTGGCGAAGCCGACGCGGCCGGCGATCTGGTCGACGGACAGGTCGCTGGACTCCAGCAGGTGGCGGGCGCGGGCGACGCGCTGCTGGATGAGCCAGCGGCCGGGGCTGAGGCCGACCTCGCCGTGGAAGCGGCGGGCGAAGGTGCGCAGGCTCATCCGGGCGTGGCCGGCCAGCTCGGTCAGGGTGAGCGGCCGGTCCAGGTTCTCCAGCGCCCACGCCCGGGTGGCGGCCGTGCCGGTGGCGTCGCCGGCGGGGACCGGCTGCTCGATGTACTGGGCCTGGCCGCCGTCCCGGAACGGCGGCACCACGCAGTTGCGGGCCACCGAGTTGGCCAGATCGCTGCCGTGGTCGCCGCGCACCACGTGCAGGCACACGTCGACGCCGGAGGCGGCCCCGGCGGAGGTGAGGATGCGGCCGTCGTGGACGAAGAGGACGTCCGGGTCGAGGTCGATGTGCGGGTACCGGCGCCGGAACAGGCCGGCCAACTTCCAGTGCGTGGTGGCCTTCCGGCCGTCGAGGAGCCCTGCCGCGGCGAGCAGGAAGGCGGCCGTGCAGATCGAGACGATCCGGGCGTCGGGGCGGATCCGCGCGAGCGCGGCGGCGACCTCGGCGGGCAGTTCGGCCGGGATGCCCGAGGGCACGACGGAGGCGATCACCACGGTGTCCGCCGTCGCCAGGGCCTCCGGACCGTGCTCGACGGTGATGGCGAAGTCGGAGGCGGTGCGCACCGGACGGCCGTCCACGGAGCAGGTCAGCACCTCGTACCGGCCGTCGGCGGCGCCGAAGATGCGGCTGGGGATGCCGAGTTCGAAGGGGTAGACACCGTCGAGGGCCAGGACCACGACCCGCTCCACACGTCGCATGGCACGATCCTATCGAACATTGACCATCGTGCCATTTTCCTGACGGGCGGACCGCACCAGGCTGGTCCACCATGAGCACTGTGAGCACTGAGAACACGATGCGAGCCATCAGCCAGGACGTCCTCGGCGGTCCCGAGGTCCTGAAGGAGGTGCGGCTGCCCCGGCCCGAGCCACGCACCAACGAGGTGCTGGTCCGGGTCCGCGCCGCCGGCGTCAACCCGACCGACTGGAAGCACCGCGCGACCGGCGGCTTCCTCGGCGAGCCGCCCTTCGTGCTGGGCTGGGACGTGTGCGGCGTGGTCGAGGCGGTCGGCATCGGCGTCGCCCGCTTCCGGCCCGGCGACGAGGTCTTCGGCATGCTGTCCTACCCCTTCGGACACGGATCGCACGCCGAGTACGTCACCGCTCCCGCCCGCGTCTTCGCGCACAAGCCGGCCTCCGTCGACCACGTCCAGGCGGGCGCCCTGCCGCTGGTCTCCCTGACCGCCTGGCAGGCCCTGGTCGAGACGGCGGACCTGAGGCAGGGGCAGCGGGTGCTGATCCACGCGGCGGCCGGCGGGGTGGGACACGTGGCCACGCAGATCGCCAAGGCGCGGGGCGCGTACGTGATCGGCACGGCGAGCGCGGGCAAGCACGAGTTCCTGCGCGGGATCGGCGTGGACGAGGCGATCGACTACCGGTCGACGGACTTCGCCGAGGCCGTGAAGGACGTCGACGTCGTCCTGGACACGATCGGCGGGGACACCTCCACGCGCTCGCTGCGGGTGCTGCGTCCGGGCGGACTGGTCGTCTCCATCCTGCCGGTGGGTTCGAACGAGTTCTACGAGGAGGCAGAGCGGCTCGGCGTCCGGGCGCTGAGGATGCTGGTCGACGCCTCGCACAGCGGTATGCGGGCGATCGCGGAACTGGTGGAGTCCGGCAAGCTCCGCGCCACCGTCGCCGAGACCTTCCCGCTGACCGACGCCGCGCGGGCGCACGCCCTCGGCGAGACCGGACGGACCACCGGCAAGCTGGTCCTGCTCATGGACTGACCCGGAGCCCGAGCGGGGGGGGGGGGGGGGGGGGGGGGGGGGGGGGGGGGGGGGGGGGGGGGGGAGAGGGGGGGGGGGAGGGGGGGGGGGGGTGGGGGGTGGTGGGGGGT
>NZ_JBVIIE010000007.1:0-18604 GCF_055569945.1 Streptomyces sp. NPDC031340 | reverse complement strand
CCCCCCTCCCCCCCCCCCCACTCCCCCCCCCCCCCCCCCCCCCCCCCCCCCCCCCCCCCCCCCCCCCCGCTCCGTCGTGCCGTGCCACACCGCGCCGCGCTGTGTCGCGCCGTGCCATACCGCGCCGCGCTGTGTCGGGCCGTGCCCTACAGCGCCGTACCGCCTGCCGTGCGGCTGTCGCGCTCTTCCTCGCAAGACCTCCACCGCAAATCGAAGACATATGTCAATCGAACATGCTCAAATTCAGTCCGTTGAGGGTAACTTGCAGGGCGGGGAACGCTTTTGCCGTCGGCCGGTCCCCAGGACTCGGCTGCGCTCGAACGCTCGGTGCCGCCGCAGGCGCGGCAGGTGGGAGGCGATGTCGTCGTGCAGCAGGACCCCGCGCCGCTCACCCGGCACCTGCGGATCCGCCACGACCGGGGGCACACGGTGCTGGAGTTCCACGGCGAGATCGACATCGCCGCGGCCGCGGAGATCACTCCCCATCTCGACCGACTGACGACACGCCGTGACGTCCGCCTGGTGATCGACCTCCGGCACATCGAGTTCTTCGACTGCTCGGGGCTGCGCCTGCTGTACCGGGCCCGCAGCCAGGTCCTCGACCGGGGCGGGGAGCTGAGACTGGTGTGCGCCCACCCCCTGACCCTGCGCGTCCTGCGGGCCACCGGTCTGTCCCGGCTGCTGACCCCGCATCCGACGCTGGACGCGGCCCTGGGCATGCCCGAGGCCACGTCCGGGTCGTGGTGAACCTCGCCGCTCGAGGATCGCCGCACCTCGGTCCGCGGCCGGCGCGCCCCGGACCGCCGCGCCCGTGCGCCCCCCACTGCCCCCATCAGTGGTGGTGATGGGCCAACGCAGCGGTCTGACATGGCAATTGGCGGGCATGCGAAGGGGGAGGAAGGAGGGCCGTCGCCATGACGACTCCCATCAGGCGCATGTCCAGACGCACCCCGGGCTGGGCGAAGGCGGTGAGCGCCGTCGTGCTGGTGCTCGTGGTGTTCTTCGCCGGCCTCCGGCTGAGCGTGATCCCCGGCCTGAAGGATCTGTTCGGAACGGAGACACATGACCGCTCCGGACCCGCGCTGCTGCAGTCCATCCAGGACATGAGCCGCTACGACGCCGCCTCCGGCAACTTCCAGGTCGTCGTGGACCTGGAGAAGGACGCCAAGTTCCTGCCGGACGCGATCCGCGGCTCCCGCACCCTGTACGTCGGCGCGGGCACCGTCGACGCCTACGTCGACCTGGGCAAGGTCGGCAAGGACGACGTGACGGTCGACGACGACCGCACGTCCGCCACGCTCCGTCTGCCGCACGCGGCACTGGGCAGGCCGGCGCTCGACCCGGACCGCTCCTACGCCGTCTCCAAGCAGCGCGGTCTGCTCAACCGGCTCGGCGATCTGTTCTCGGACAACCCCAACAGCGAACAGGCCGTGCAGAAACTCGCGGTCCGGCACATCGGCGAGGCGGCCCGGCAGAGCGGGCTGACCGAGCGCGCCGAGTCCAACACCACCGACATGCTCGAGGGCCTGCTGCACTCTCTCGGCTTCAAGGTGGTCCACGTCAGCTACGGCGCCTGACCGAGCGCGAGCGGCACGGTGCCCGCCGGCTTCCCGGCCACGGCGGGCATCGTCGGCCGGTCGCCGGGTAACCGCCTTGCACCGCAAGGAAGTTGAAGACCGGAGGATCGAATGGCCCGTGCAGCCTCACGCTCTCGCATCGCGCTTCGCCCGCGCGCCGGCAAACCGGGGCGCGAGCCGGCACCGACGCGCGCCGAGCGGCACGTCGTGCCACTGCCGTTCCGCCTGCTGGCCATGGTGTGCGCGTTCGCCTTCATGGTGGCGTTCGCCGTGGTGCTGGCCCGGCTCACCCTGGAGCCCTCACCCGCGTCGGTGGCGCTGACCCACACCAACCTGCATCCGGGCCAGTCGCTGCGCGCCTACCTGGATCAGCCGGCGCTGCGCGACGCGGTCAAGCAGATCGGCGGGAACCTGCTGCTGGGGATCCCGTTCGGCGTCCTCGTCCCGATCGTCGCCCCGCGGACCCGCGGCGTGCTGCGGGTGCTGCTGCTGACCGCCGTGGTCATGCTGCTGGTGGAGTTCGCCCAGGGCGCGCTGGTCACCGGCCGCGCCTTCGACATCGACGACGTCATCCTCAACACCTCGGGTGCGCTGCTCGGCTATCTGCTGCTGGGGCGGCGGCTGAGCCGGGCGGTGCACGCGCGGAAGCGGCCGGTGCCGGACGAGCGGTGAGCGAGGGACGCCTCGGCGGCCCCGGGTCCTCGACGGCCCGGGGCCGCTTTTTTTGGACTCCAGGTCCGTACCAGCCTCTTGACGCCCACTTATCTCACTCCTTAAATCAAGAATCAGCACTGTCAGCGCCTTTCACCCCCACCCCGGCCGGCCGGCCCCGCCGCCGTGCCGCCGTACGGAAGGAAGTTGCCGTGGCCTCCCCCCTCCTGCCGCGCAGATGCCTGCTCGCCGCCCTGTCCGCCGCCGCGCTGATCGCCACCCTGGCCGGCGGTCCGGCGCAGGCGCGGCCCGAGACCGCCACGACCACCGCGACCGCCTCGGCCGCAGTGGCGTTCTCCGACACCTTCGACGGGCCCGCCGGGGCCGCGGTCGACGCCTCCAAGTGGCAGGTGGAGACCGGCGACAACGTCAACAACCACGAGCGGCAGTACTACACGTCCGGCAGCAACAACGCCGCGCTGGACGGCCAGGGCCACCTGGTCATCACGGCCCGCCGCGAGAACCCGGCCGGCTACCAGTGCTGGTACGGCACCTGCCAGTACACCTCGGCCCGGATCAACACGGCCGGCAAGTTCACCGCGCAGTACGGCCATGTCGAGGCCCGGATGAAGATCCCGCGGGGCCAGGGCATGTGGCCGGCGTTCTGGATGCTCGGCACACCCGTCAACTGGCCGGACTCCGGCGAGATCGACGTCATGGAGAACGTCGGCTTCGAGCCGTCCACCGTGCACGGCACCATCCACGGCCCCGGCTACTCCGGCTCCGGCGGCATCGGCGCCGCCTACACCCTGCCCGGCGGCCAGGCCTTCGCCGACGCCTTCCACACCTTCGCCGTCGACTGGGCGCCGGGCTCCATCACCTGGTCCGTGGACGGCACCGTCTACCAGCGGCGCACCCCCGCCGACCTGGGCGGCCGGACCTGGGTCTTCGACAAGCCGTTCTTCCTGATCCTCAACCTCGCCGTGGGCGGCTACTGGCCCGGCGACCCCGACGCCTCCACGGTCTTCCCGCAACAGCTCGTCGTCGACTCGGTGTCGGTCACCACCGGCGACACCGCCACCGGGGCCGCGATCAAGGGCCTGGCCGGCAAGTGCGTCGACGTCGCCGGGGCGAACCCGGCCAACGGCACTCCGGTCCAGCTCTACGACTGCAATGGCACCGCCGCCCAGCAGTGGACCGTGGGCTCCGACGGCACCGTGCGCGCGCTCGGCAAGTGCCTGGACGTGACCGACAACGGCACCGCCGACGGCTCCACCGTCCAGCTGTGGGACTGCACCGGCGGCCCCAACCAGAAGTGGACCGTCACCGCAGCGCACGACATCGTCAACCCGCAGGCCGACAAGTGCCTTGACGTGACCGGCAACAACTCGGCCAACGGCACCCGGCTGCAGATCTGGACCTGCACGGGCGGCGCCAACCAGAAGTGGACGGTCGGCTGACCGGCTGCGCGGTCCCGGGAAAGCGTCAGTGCAGGTGCCAGGTGAACTTGTCCCCGCCCACCCAGCGCACCACGTCCGGATCGTCGAGGTCGTGCACGTGGATCCCGAACGCTGCGGCGGTCTCCAGCACGTCGACGAGGGTCTTCGCCTCGCCGACCACCTCGCCGTCGATCTCCACGACCCGGAACGGCGGCGTGCCCGGCTGCACGCCGAGCACCACGATCCGCGGACGGGCGATGTGCGGGCTCCCGATTTCGGTCATGCCATAGAGCGTAGGCCGCTTCCGGCCATCTCGGCTCGGCCAGGCCGGCCGGGCCGGGTCGGCCGCGCGGCCCGGTCTCCCGGCCGCCTCACGGACGGCGCCAGTCGTCGCTGGTCAGATGAGAGCCGGCCTGCGGTCCCATCCGCAGCATGCCGCCGTCCACGCTCCAGGACGCGCCGGTGACGTACGACGCCTCGGGCCCGGCGAGGAACGCGATCACGGCGGCGACCTCGCGGGCGTCCCCGGGCCGCCCGAGCGGCACGCCGGGGCGGGACACGGTGGACACGTCGGTGTCCTCCTGGCCGGTCATCGGCGTGGCGATCTCGCCGGGCGCCACCGCGTTGACGGTGATGCCGTGTTCGGCGAGTTCGAGCGCCATCACCTGGGTGAGCAGCCCGAGTCCGCCTTTGGCCGCGCAGTACGGCGCGGCGCCCACCCGCGGCTGGTGCTCGTGGACGGAGGTGACGTTGACGATCCGGCCGCCGTCGCCCTGCCGGATCATGTGCCGGGCCGCCTTCTGCCCGCACAGGAAGGGACCGATCAGGTCCACCTCCAGTACCTCGCGGACGTCGTCGAGCTTCAGGTCGAGGAACGGCGTCATGGTGCCCGTACCGGCGTTGTTGACCAGGACGTCGACCCGGCCGAGGCGGTCGCACAGCTCGTCGACGACGTCCGCGGCGGCGGGCAGCCGGGTCAGGTCCGCCCGCGCCACCTCGGCCCGCCGTCCGTGGGCGCGCACCTCCCGCGCCGTCTCCTCCGCCCCCTCGCGGTCGCTGTGCCAGGTGATGCCGACGTCCGTCCCGGCGCGGGCCAGGCGGACGGCCGTGGCCCGGCCGATCCCGGAGTCGGCGCCGGTGATCACGGCGGCCTTGCTGCGGACGGGTTCGGACATCGCGCCCTCCTTGGAATCGCGGCAGGTGGCGAGGCATCGCAGTACCCGGGCGAGCAGCAGACAAACCGTGCGTGCCCGGCGTCGCTGGGGAACCCTGGAGGAGGATCGCGAGGAAGAAGGTGACGATGGACCCCGTCGAGGCACTGGAGCGGATCGCCTTCCTGCTGGAGCGTTCCCTGGCGCCGACGTACCGGGTGCGTGCCTTCCGCACGGCGGCCCGCGTGCTGACGTCGCTGCCCGGGGACGAGGTGCGCGAACGGGCCGCGAGCGGGTCGCTGGAGTCGCTCAGGGGCGTCGGCCCGAAGACCGCGCAGGTGGTGCGGGAGGCGCTGGCCGGGCAGGTGCCCGGCTATCTGCGGAAGCTGGAGGACGAGACCGAGGCGCCCGGCGACGGGGGCGGCGCGCGGCTGCGGGCGCTGCTGCGCGGGGACTGCCATCTGCACTCCGACTGGTCGGACGGCGGCAGCCCGATCGAGGAGATGGGCCGGACCGCGGCGGCGCTCGGGCACGAGTGGGCGGCCCTGACCGACCACTCGCCGCGGCTGACCGTGGCGCGGGGCCTGTCGGCCGAGCGGCTGCGCGAGCAGCTGGACGTGGTCGCACGGCTGAACGCGACGTGGGCGCCGTTCCGGCTGCTCACCGGGATCGAGTGCGACATCCTCGAGGACGGCTCGCTGGACCAGGAGCCGGAGTTGCTGGAGCGGCTCGACGTCGTGGTGGTGTCGGTGCACTCCAAGCTGCGCATGGACGCCCGCGCCATGACCCGCCGCCTGGTGCGGGCCGTGCGCGACGAGCACGCCGACGTCCTCGGCCACTGCACCGGCAGGCTGGTCACCGGGCGGGGACGGCCGGGGTCGCGGTTCGACGCCGACGAGGTGTTCGCCGCGTGCGCGGACAGCGGCACGGCCGTGGAGATCAACAGCCGGCCGGAACGGCTGGACCCGCCCCGGCGGCTGCTGCGCCGGGCGGTGGACGCGGGCGTGCTGTTCTCCGTCGACACCGACGCCCACGCGCCCGGCCAGCTGGACTGGCAGATCCTCGGCTGCGAGCGGGCGGAGGAATGCGGGGTGCCGACGGAGCGGGTGGTCACCACCTGGACCGCCAAGGAGCTGCTGGCCTGGACGCGGGAGGGGCGCACGCCCTCGGGAGTGCCCGGCGCGTGACGCGAGTGCCGGGCCTCTGACGTGGTACTCGGGCGCCCACCGAGGAAGGGAGCGGCATGGACCGGGCAGCCGTGTTCGACATCGACGGGACGCTCGTCGACACCAACCATCTGCACGTGGTGACCTGGTGGGAGGCGTTCCGCCAGGCGGGGCACCGGGTGTCCATGCACGCCGTCCACCGGTCCGTCGGACTGGGCTCCGCGGACCTCGTCGCCCGGCTGCTCGACGACGAACGCGATGAAAATGATGAACACGACGGGCACGACGGGCGCGACGGGCGCGACGAGGAGCGGGAAGCGCGGCTCAGTGCCGCGCACAAGGCGCTGTACGGGCAGTACTTCGACCGGCTGCCGCCGCTGCGGGACGCCGGCCGGCTGCTGCGGCGACTGCACCACAACGGCTGGAAGGTGGTCCTGGCGACCTCGGCGAGCGGTCCGGAACTGTCCGCGCTGCGCCGCGCGATCGACGCCGACGACGCGATCACCACGATGGCCGGCGCCGACGACGTCGAGCAGGGCAAACCGGCGCCCGAGCCGGTCGAACACGCCCTGGAGCTGGCCGGGGTGCCCGCCGAACGGGCCGTCTTCGTCGGCGACACCGTGTGGGACATGCAGGCCGGCCGCCGGGCCGGCGTGCGCTGCCTGGGCGTCCTGTCCGGCGGCATCCCGCGCCACGACCTGCGGGAGGCGGGAGCGGAGGCCGTCTAC
This sequence comes from Streptomyces sp. NPDC031340, assembly GCF_055569945.1. Classification (NCBI taxonomy): domain Bacteria; kingdom Bacillati; phylum Actinomycetota; class Actinomycetes; order Kitasatosporales; family Streptomycetaceae; genus Streptomyces; species Streptomyces sp. NPDC031340. The sequence goes on along the minus strand of NZ_JBVIIE010000007.1, from coordinate 11,892 downwards.
GACGACGTCGCCGACCTGCTGGCCCGGCTGAAGGACAGCCCGCTCGCCTGACCCGGGCGGCGCGGTGTGCGGGACGGGCACAGGTGACACAGCTCACCGCGAGCGGGGGCAGGCCGGGGAACACCGGGTGGGGTTCGCCCGTTGAACGGACCGTGGGTGCGGACGGGACAGTGTCCCCGGGCCTCACCATCCGCCCACAGGGACGATCGTTCGGCTGAAGCCCTGTGGAGCCTTTCGCCGAGAGGCGACCGCCGTGCGTGCCCACCCTCTGTCGGCCCCGACCGTGATTCCCCCGTCCGGTCGGGGCCTTTCGCCGCCCGCCGCGGCTCACGGTCCGGGCAGGTGCGGCGGCCGCTCGGGTGCGCGCCGCGTGCGTCCCTCCCGGCCGGGTACTCGGCACCTCCCCCGCCACCGCAGGGCGGGGGGCGCCCCGGGCGCCAGGTCGCCGGGCAGGTCCCGGTCAGACGCCGCGTACGGGTGCGGGCGCCGGTCAGGCCGTGGGCTCGTCCGGGGTGGGGTGTTCCTCGTGGACGGTCGCCTTGCGCGGGCCGTCCTGGCGGCCCGTGCCCGCCTCGTCGGTGTCGGGGAGGTCGGCGGCGGACTCGTCCTCGCCGGAGGTGCCGGGCGCCGCCTCCCACGGGTCCTCGCCCTCGCGTGCCAGCTGGTCCGGCATGTCCCGCGGAACGGGTTCGCCGTCCTGCCCTGTGCTTCGCCGGTCGGCCACGGCGTGCCCCTTTCGTCTCGTCGGGCGCCCGGCGAGTACCTCCGCCGGTGACCGGCGAAACATCACTGCGGCGCGCGCTCCCGCAGTGCCGTGCGCCAGGCGGGGGCCGGGCCCTCGGGGGCGGGCTCGAGGCGGCGGCCACCGCGCGCGAAGAAGTCCGCGAGGGGCAGGATCGCGGCGCCCACGGTCACCGCGTCCGGCCCGAGCCGGCCGAGGTCGATGGTGACCTTCTCGGCCGGGTGGCGCAGCGCGTACGAGGCCGCGTACCGGCGGACGGCGGGCAGGAAGCGGGAGCCGAGCTGGAGACCGGCCCACCCGCCGATGAGGATGCGCTCCGGCTGGAAGAGGTTGATCAGGTCGGACAGGCCGGCGCCCAGGTACTCGGCGGTCTCCTCCAGGACCGCGAGGGCGACCGGGTCGGCCTCGGTGCCCTCGGGCGGATAGGCGGCGGCCAGCATCGCGGTCAGCGTGGTCTCCTCGTCGGCGCCCCGCGGCGGACGTCCGCCCTCCTCGCGCCACCGGTCCAGCAGCGACTCGGCGCCCGCGTAGGCCTCCAGGCAGCCGAGCGCGCCGCAGCGGCAGCGGCGCCCCCTGACCCGTACGGTCAGATGCCCCCACTCCACCGCGCGGCCCTGTTCCACCTCCGGTGTGACCAGGCAGGCGCCGACGCCGGAGCCGAACAGCACGACGACGGCGTTGCGCGCGCCGCGTCCGCCGCCGAACCACATCTCGGCCTGACCGAGCGTCTTGGCGCCGTTGTCGATGAAGTACCGCACGCTGTCCGGGAGCGGGGAGCCCGTGCGCAGCAGGCTCTCCAGCGGGACGGCGTCCCAGCCGATGGTCTGCCCGTGCACGACGGCACCGCGGTCGGCGGTGTGTTCGACGATGCCGGGGACGCCGATACCGACGCCGAGGAGCTGTTCCGGGGCGATGCCCGCGGTGTCGAGCACCTCGGCGATGCCGTCGCGGATGTGGCCGACGATGACCTGGACCTCGTAGCGCCGTTGGGTGAGCGGGCGCTCGGCGCGGGCGAGTTCGGTGAGGGTGAGGTCGAACAGCTCGATGCGCACGCGTGTCTCGCCGACGTCGACGCCGATCATGTGGCCGCTGCCCGGCGCCACGCGCAGCAGGGTGCGCGGGCGGCCGCCGTCGGAGTCGACGCTGCCGGCCTCCTCGAGCAGGCCGTCGGCGACGAGGTCCGCGACCACGTTGCTGACCGATCCGGAGCTGAGGCCGGTGGCCGGGCCCAGCTCGAAGCGGCTGAGGGGGCCGTCGAAGTAGAGCCGTTGCAGCACGGCTGTCCGGTTGGCCCGCCTGAGGTCGCGTACCGTGCGCCCGTTCCGCCCCGCCATGTGGCTCCTTTCGAACCTTGCCCGACCCGCAACATACCCTTGGCCCGGGCCTGGCGCGACTTTCCCCCAACCCTTAGTTCAGGCTGTGAACGAAGCCGTGCGCGGCCCCCCGGAAATCCGGTGGCTCCCGCCGTCCCAGCCTGCCTAGCCTTGGCAAGAACCTAGGGCTCCTAGGTTTGCGTCGAGGCACATCGAAACACCAGGAGGGCTCCCCGTGCGATCACTCACCGAGCAGGAGATCCGCACCTCGTTCGTCAACTGCTCCAAGGGCGAGGCCAAGCGGCTGGCGGTCCCACGCGACCTCGACCGACGCCCCTGGGACGACCTGGACTTCCTGGGCTGGCGCGATCCGGGCGCCCCCGATCGCAGCTATCTGGCCACCGAGCGCGAGGGCCGGCTCGTGGGCCTGGCACTGCGTTACCCGCCCTCGCAGCGGGGATTCCTGCACCGCAGCATGTGTTCGCTGTGCCTGACGACCCACCCTGGCGGCGGTGTCTCGCTGATGACGGCCCGGAAGGCGGGCGCGGCGGGACGCGAGGGCAACTCCGTCGGTGTGTACATGTGCACCGATCTCGCCTGTTCCCTCTACGTGCGGGGCAAGAAGGTCCCGGACAGCGGCGCCCGCTTCGAGGAGAGCCTCACCCTGGAGGAGCAGGTCACCCGGATCCGGGGCAACCTGTCCGCCTTCCTCGACAGACTCTGCGTCTGACGGCCGCACCGGGCAGGCCGCCCGTTCGCGGTCCCCCACTCCCGGGGTCGAGGACAGGATCGGTCCTCGACGAGGCGCGTCGAGGACTGATTCAAGCCATCCGTGGAAGGGGAAAAGGCCAAGGATGGGAGAGGTACGTGAGCGGACGGCGGCCCTGATGCGCTTCACGAAGCGGCGCCGGGACCCCGTGGTCGTCCAGACGCTGCGGTCGGCGGCCGCGGCGACGATCGCGTACGTCGTCGCGCTGCGCCTGAGCCCCGAGTCCGCCCCGCTGACGGCGCCGCTGACCGCGCTGCTGGTCGTCCAGGTCACGCTGTACGCCACCATCACCAACGGCATCCGCCGGGTCAACGCGGTGGTCGCCGGGGTGCTCGTCGCCATCGCCTTCAGTCTGCTGGTGGGCCTGACCTGGTGGAGTCTCGCCCTGCTGATCGTGGCCTCGCTGGCCGTGGGGCACCTGGTGCGGGTCGACGAGTACGTGCCCGAGGTGGCGATCAGCGCGATGCTGGTGCTCGGGGTCACGACCGTCGGCAACACGGCCTGGGCCCGGGTGCTGGAGACGCTGATCGGCGCGGTCGTCGGGCTCGGCTGCAATCTGCTGCTCGCGCCGCCGGTGTGGGTGGACGAGGCGGGTGAGTCGATCGAGGGCCTGGCCCGGCGGGTGCGGCAGCTGATGCTCTGGATGGGCGAGGAGGCCGCGGGCCACACACCCGTCGAACGGGCGACCGGACGGCTCTACGAGGCACGCCGGCTGGACAACGACATCGGCGACGTGGACGCCGCCCTGCGGCAGGCCGAGGACAGTCTGCGGCTCAATCCGCGGGTGCGCGAGGGCGTGCTGCACCGGGTGGTGCTGCGGACCGGACTGGACACGCTGGAGATCTGCACGGTGGTGCTGCGAGCGTTGGCGCGCACGCTCACCGATCTCGCCAAGGAGCGCGACCCCGATCCGCTGTTCGGCCCCCGATCGGGGCCCGAACTGCAACAGCTGCTGTCGGAGATCGCCGACGCGGTGGTCAGCTTCGCGGTGCTCGTCACCACCCACGTCAGCGCGAGCGCCGAATCCGCGGAGGAACGCCTCACCGCCGAGCTGCGCCAGGCTGCGGCCACCCGCGACAAACTGGCCCAGCTGCTGCTGGAGGAGGTGCAGCGGGACGCGCGTCAGTGGCAGCTGCACGGCGCCGTGCTGAGCGAGGTCAACCGCATCCTGGACGAGATGGACACCGAGCACCGTTCACGCAGGCTGCTGGAGGAGCTGGACCATTCGGCCCGCGAGCAGCACGCGCGCCTGCCGGGGCTCACCCGGCTGCGCGAGAACCTGCGGATCGGAGAACGGCTGCGGATCGGGAAACGGTCGGGGACCGGGGAGCGGCTGCGGTTCCGGGAGCGGCTGCGGTTCCGGGAGCGGCTGCGGTTCCGGGAGCGGCTGCGGTTCTGGGAGCGGCTGCGCAGGAACCGCTCCGCCGCCGCGCGCCGTCCCAGGTGACGAGGTCACGGAGACGAGGGGCGGCGCATGACGGACAGCACGGTGCGGATCGACGGGAACACCCTGCGACTGCCGGGCGGTGTGGCGGTGCGCTTCGTGCGCACGCTGCGCCTGCCGGAGACGGGCACCCATCCGCTGCCGCCGGGACTGGGCGAGTTCCCGGTCCGGCGGGTGGCGGACTACGCGGACACGGTGCCCGGGCAGTGGCGTGCGCGGGGCGGTGTGATGCTCCCGGTGTACCTGCGCGAGGCGATGTGGCTGAGCTTCTCGGGCACGACGGAGCCGGCCGCGCTGCAGGTCGGCGTGGGCAAGGTGTGCGCGGTCTCGGGCAAGCCGTGGAGCGACCGGCTGGTGCGCGAGCCGCAGAACTATCTGGTGCTGCCCCGCCAGCCGTGGCTGGACGGCATCAACTCCGGCAAGGGCACGGTCCGCCAGTTCGTGGCGGTGCCGCTGGGCCTGGGCGCGACCGTCGAGGGCCAGGTGACCGGCGAGGAGGTCTGGGGCGGTGTGCAGCTGCAGTCCTTCCCGCTGGAGGAAGGGAAGCTGGCCGAGTGGCGTGCGGAGCAGCGGCGGCGGGCCGAGCAGGCGCGGGCCGTGATGCCGCCGTCCGGCGGCTACGGCGCGGCGATGCCGATGATGGCCGCCCCACCCGCGCCGGGCGCGATACCGGCGCCCGCCATGGCGGGCGTCCCGCGCGCCGCCGCGGCGATGGGGCTGGGCGTCGGCGGTTCGATGCGCCAGGAGGTCTACCGGGACGACCGGCCGCTGCGGGACTGGGCCGAGGAGCCGGCGGGGCGGGTGTTCGTGCATCTGGTCACGCCGCCGGAGTGGCGCCGCATCACCGGAGAGGCCCCGCCGCCGTCGCCGGTGGACCGCGCGGCGTACACCCGGGCGGGCCTGCCCTGGTTCGACTACTACGACCAGGACGCGGCGGACCTCGCCCCGGCGGACACGCTGCAGGCGGTCAAGCCGGTGGGCGACTGGATCGGGGACGACCACGAACCCTGGCAGGCCCCCTCCCCGCACCAGGTGCAGCCGCTCGGCGACGCGCCGGGCAAGCCGGTCGAGGACGGCGACTGGTAGGCGCCCTCACAGAACTCGGGCCGAGCGGACGCAGAAGGTACACCGAGCGGAAGCCGAGCGGACGCGCGCGCCCACGATCCCGGCCAAGGCCACCGGGCACTCCCTTGGACTGAACTCGCTTGTTCACCAAGGGCAGTTGCACGGTGGCCTGCCCCGTTCCCGGGGAGCGTTCGCCGCCGGCACCCGGAGCCGGCAGTAGCAGGAACACAACCGGAGCCCCTGTTTGCCTGTGCCGGGTGGTCCGCGCGAAGGTTGCTGTCACGACCGGGGCGACCGATCACCTGAGGTGCGCGATGGGCAGTGGAACACGAACGGCGGGCGGCGGCTGGAGCAGGCGCCGCCTCGTCGGCGTTCTCGCGGGAGCGGCCGCGGCGACGGCACTGCCCGCACCCGCGCCCGCGCCCGAGCCCCCGGGAACCACCCCGCCGGCACCGGACGCGGCCGGGCCCCCGCCCGCCGCCCGGCCCACCGAGCGGCCCTCCGCACAGCCGTCGCGCGAACCCTCCGGTCCCCGTCCGCTCTACCTCGGCACCTACACCTCCGTCGACGGCGGCGGCAAGGGCATCGGGCTGGCGGTCTACGATCCCGCGACCGGCGCGATCACCGGGTCCGGGACCCTCACCGGCGTCCCGGACCCGTCGTACCTCGCCGTGCACCCGGACGGCCGGACGCTGTACGCGGTCGACGAGCGCGCGGACGGCGCCGTGACCGCCGTACGCCTCTCCGACCGCCGGATCCTGGGCAGCCGGAGCACCGGCGGGGCGGGGTCCTGCCACCTCAGCGTGCATCCGAGCGGCCGCTGGCTGCTGAGCGCCGACTACGGCTCCGGCAGCGTCGCCGTCCACCCGATCGGCGACTCCGGCGCGCTCGGTGAGCGCGCCGACCTGGTGAAGCACTCCAGCCCGGCGCCCGGCCCCGGCCAGCGGGGGCCGCACGCCCACCAGGTCGTCACGAGCCCGGACGGCGGCCATGTGCTCGCCGTCGACCTGGGCACCGACACCGTCTACAGCTACCGGCTGGACCTGCGCACCGGCAGGCTGACGGAGGTCGCGCGGGCGGCGACCCGGCCGGGCGCGGGACCACGCCACCTGACCTTCCACCCCGGGGGCCGGTACGCCTACCTGGCCAACGAGGTCGACGACACGGTCACGGTCTGCGCCTACGACCGGGCCGGCGGCCGTCTGACGATCGGCGAGCCGCAGTCCACGGGCGCGGGCGCGGGCGCCAACTACCCGGCGCAGATCCTGGTGACGTCCGACGGCGCGTACGCCTACCTGGCCAACCGCGGCCACGACAGCATCGCGCGCTACGCGGTGGAGGCCGGCGGCGCGCGGCTGCGCCTGCTGGGCACGGTGCCGGTGGCGGGCGAGTTCCCGCGGCAGATCGCCTTCTCGCCGGACGGGACGCTGCTGTTCGCGGCGAACCAGCGGTCCGGCACCGTCAGCGTCTTCCACGTGGACGCCCGCACCGGCGAACTGCGCCTGGCCGGGCGGCCGTTCGCCTCACCCATGGCCGTCTGCGCGCTGCCGCTGTAGGGGCCGGGAGGCGGGGCCGGCGGCGGTGCGCTCCGTTCAGGGTGCGACGACGCCCAGCAGCGCCCGCGCGCACAGGTCGCGGACCTGCTGCCGGGTCAGGTCGGAGCCGCGCAGCCACTCCAGGCAGACGGCCGTGGTGAACGCCAGCCAGCCCCGGACGGCGAGCCGCAGGTCGGGGCGGGCCTGCGCGACCGGCCCCAGCTCGGGGTCCGCCGCGAGCGCGGCGAGGATCTGCCGTTCCTGCGCGGCCAGGGACCGCTGGTAGACCCTGCGCACGGCCTGGTCCCCGGCCGCGTCCGCGCGGTGGAAGGCGCGGAAGCCGTGGGCGTGCGCCTCGACGTACGCGAGGAAGGTGTCCAGGCCCGCCGCGAGCTGGTCACGTGCCGGAACCCCGGGGACGGCCGCGGTCATGCGCAGCATCCGCTCGCTCTCCCGCTCCACGACCGCCGCGAAGAAGTCCCGCTTGGTCGGGAAGTAGTGGTAGAGCAGCCCCCGCGAGACGCCGGCGATCTCGGCGACCTGCTCGATCCACACCTCGTCGTACGGGTTCTCCGAGAACAGCCGCGCCCCCACCGCCAGCAGCTGTTCCCGGCGTTCCTCGGTACTGAGCCGGCGACGCGCGCGCTCACCCTGGTTCGCGGCCATGTCCGCACCTTACTTGACGCCGGTTCAACGGCGGGACCAGACTGGGGCCGCTCTATTGAACCCACGTACAACACGCTCGACCTGCCGCTGCAGCAAGGGAGATCGCGTCATGGCGGAGACGACGACCGGGACCGCGACGGGGACCGGGGCCGGGCTTCCCCGGGGTTTCCGCGGCGCCGAGCAGGGCTGGCCCGAGCTGCACCGGATCCCGCGTCCGGCGTACCGGCTGCCGCTGCTCGGCGACGTGCTCGGGGCCAGCAAGAGCACCCCCCTGCAGAACGCCGTGCGGCGCGGCCGGCAGTTGGGGCCGATCTTCCGGCTGGCGGCCTTCGGCCGGGAGTTCGTGTTCGTGTGGGGGGCCGGTCTCGTGGCCGACCTGGCGGACGAGTCGCGGTTCGCCAAGCACGTCGGCTTGGGCGTCGCCAATCTGCGGCCGGTCGCCGGGGACGGGCTGTTCACCGCGTACAACCACGAGCCGAACTGGCAGCTGGCCCACGACGTCCTCGCGCCGGGCTTCAGCCGGGAGGCGATGGCGGCCTACCACCCGATGATGCTGGCCGTGGCCGGCCGGCTCACCGACCACTGGGACCGCGAACTGGCGGCCGGCCGGGCGGTGGACGTGCCCGGCGACATGACCAAGCTGACGCTGGAGACCATCGCGCGCACCGGTTTCGGGCACGACTTCGGCTCCTTCGAGCGCTCCCGGCCGCATCCCTTCGTGACCGCGATGGTGGGCACCCTCAGCTACGCCCAGCGCCTGAACACGGTGCCTTCCCCGCGCCTGCTGCGGCGCGCGGCGCGGCGCAACGAGGCCGACATCGCCCTGCTCAACAGCACGGTCGACGACCTGGTCCGGGCCCGCCGCGCGTCCAGCGGGGACGGGGACCTGCTGGACCGGATGCTGCACACGGCCCATCCCGAGACCGGGGAGCGACTGTCGGACCGGAACGTGCGCCGCCAGGTCATCACGTTCCTGGTGGCCGGCCACGAGACGACGTCGGGCGCGCTGTCCTTCGCCCTGCACTACCTCTCCCGCCATCCCGAGGTCGCGGCCCGCGCCCGCGCCGAGGTGGACGCCGTCTGGGGTGACACGGCGGTGCCCGGCTACGAGCAGGTGGCCAAACTGCGGTACGTGCGCCGGGTGCTGGACGAGGCGCTGCGGCTGTGGCCGACGGCGCCGGCGTACGCCCGGGAGGCGCGGTACGACACGGTGCTGGACGGCGCGCACCCGATGCGCCGGGGAGCGTGGGCGCTGGTCCTCACGCCGATGCTGCACCGCGACCCGGCGGCCTGGGGTCCGGACGCCGAACGGTTCGACCCGGACCGCTTCGACCCGAAGGCCGTACGGTCCAGGCCTCCGCACGTCTTCAAGCCGTTCGGCACGGGCGCGCGGGCGTGCATCGGCCGGCAGTTCGCGCTGCACGAAGCCGCGCTGGTGCTCGGTCTGCTGCTGCGCCGCTACCTGCTCGTCCCCGACCCGGCCTACCGGCTGCGGGTGACCGAGCGGCTCACGCTGATGCCGGACGGGCTGCGGCTGCACCTGGAGCGGCGCGCGGCCGGCGCCCCGGTCACCCCGGCGCCGGACACCCAGGACGTGCCGTCAGCGTCACGCTGTCCAGTGCGCGGGGCGGGCGACTGACTCCGGCAGCCGGGTGCCGGCGCCGCCGCGGGCCGCGTCGAGCTGCGGCTGGGTGAGGAAGAAGGCGCCGGTCAGGTCGGCGTCCGTGAGGTCGGCGTCGCGCAGGTCGGCGCCGATCAGGTCCGCGCCGCGCAGGTCGGCTCCGGTCAGGTCGGCGGCGATGAGGTAGGCGCCGCGCAGGTTCGCGCCGCGCAGGTCGGCGCCCTTGAGGCGGGCGCCGATGAGGTCCGCGCCGCGGCGGTCCTTGCGACGGCCGCGCGTGCCGGCCCGCACCAGTTCGCTGGTCCTCAGCAGCAGCACGTCGACCTCCCGCCGGTGCGCGGCGACGTCCAGCTCCGCCAGTTCCTCCGGCCCGAGGCGAGTGAGCCGCTCGGTGTCGTCGAGCATCCGGCGCAGCTCGGCGTGGACCGGGCGGGCGGCGGGCAGGGCGAGCGCCGCGGTGAGGTACCACAGCAGTTCGTGCAGTTGCCGGACGACCGGGAAGATCTCGAACATGCGCCGGGCCTGCTCGCGCGACCCCGTGCGCCAGTCCTGCCCGGCGAAGGTGACCTGGGAGACCTTCTGCCCGGCGCCGAAGCAGTCGTAGACCGTGCAGCCGGTGAAGCCCTCCTGCCGCAGCCGAGCGTGGATCCCGCAGCGGTGGTCCCCGCGCAGGTTCGAACAGGGCCGCCCGGCCTCCTTGTCGACCGCGAAGTCCGCGGAGGCGGCGAAGGGCAGGGCGACGCAGCACAGCCCGAAACAGCGCCCGCAGTCCCCGCGCAGACCGGACTGTTCCGGCGTTCGTTCTCGCATGTCACCCAGCCTATCCAGCCGCCGCGGGCGGACGGGCGGACGGGCCCGCTCGCCGGTCCGCTAGCGTGGGAACAGTTCGAACGCCACGGCCGGCCTGCCGCCGAACCGCTCCCCCGTCGCCGCGGCGTGCCCGGTCAGGAAGTCGCGGGCGTACGTCTCCGGGTCCTCGTCGGTCAACGCCTCGAGGTAGGTGCGGTGTTCGAGCAGCGACGCCACCGCCCGCTGCAGACCGGGCGACGCCTCCACGGCGTGCGTGGGCGAGGCGGAACCGGCGACGGCGACCCAGCGGACGCCGTTCCACGGCTGAAGGCCCCGCCGCGTGAGCTCGGGGAAGATCCACCGGTTGCCGGCGTCCGCGGCCGCGTCCAGGGTGGCGCGTCCGACGGCCACGTGGTCCGGGGTGTTCCAGGCGACGCCTCCCCAGGTGTCGCGGTGGTTGAGCGTGATCACCAGCTCGGGCCGGTGCCGGCGGATCGCGGCGGCGATGTCGCGGCGCAGCGGGAGGCCGTACTCGATCACACCGTCCCGGTGGCCGAGGAACTCCACCGCCGACACGCCGACCACCGCGGCGCTCGACCGCTGTTCCCGCTCGCGCAGCGGGCCGCACGTCTCCGGGTCCAGCGAGTCGATGCCGGCCTCGCCGCGGGTCGCCAGCACGTAGGCGACCTCGCGGCCCTCGTCGGTCCAGGCGGCGATCGCGGCGGCACACCCGTATTCGAGGTCGTCGGGGTGGGCCACCACCGCCAGCGCGCGCCGCCAGTCGGTCGGCATGGGCTGCAGAGGCGTGTTCTCCGGCTCCGTCATGCCCGCAGACTAGTCTTCGGCCCCCGTCGGCTCACACCTCGTCACGGGCGAGCGCGAGCAGGCGGTCCAGCACCCGCGGGCCTCCGGCGCGCACGCCGTCGTGCTCGAACTCGTCCGTCACCCAGGTGCGCAGGCCCCGGACGGCGCGGGCGGTGTGCAGCGAGTGGGCCGTGTCGACGTACATGTCGTCGTGGTAGACGGCCGCCGCGACCGGGACGTCGTTGGCGGCGAGGCGGGCGGGGTCGTACAGGGGGCGCCAGTCGGTGCGGGCGGCGAGGAGGTCGGCGGTCTCGCGCAGCGGGCGCAGCGCCGGGTCGCAGTCGAACGTCCAGGGGTGCACCGACTCGCCGGTGAACAGCAGCGGCTCGTCGCCCGAGAGGGCCTTGGCCGCGTCGAACTGCGGGAACTCGGCTCGCACCCGCTCGGCGGACCAGTCGGTGGGGCGCTCGTCCTGGCCGTAGATCGCCTCGTGGACGAGGGCGTACAGGGGGTGGCCCGCGTACGACAGCAGGCCCTGGACCTCTTCCTGGAAGGCGTCGGACAGCGCGGTGCCCCCCGGGGTGCGGACGAAGGCGTGCTCCAGGAGGTAGTGCAGGCGGTGGCTGCCCTCGCCGCCGCCGAGGAGGATGCCGAGGGACTGGAACGCCTCGACGGTGAGCCGGTAGCCGTTCGGCAGGGTCACCTGGTGGGTGAGGAGGTGGTCGGCGATGCGGCGGGCGCGTTCGACGTCCTGGGGGTAGCGGGCGTAGTGGGCGGTGACCTTGCGTTCGATGCGGGGGTAGGCGGCGCGGTAGACGTCGTCGGCGTGCGCGTCGAGGGACGGCAGGCCGCCCGTGATCAGGGCGGCGGTCAGGCCCTCGGGGGCGTGGGAGAGGTAGCTGACCGTGCAGAACCCGCCGAAGCTCTGGCCGAGGACGGTCCAGGGCGCGCCGCCGGTGACCTCGGCGCGGATCGCCTCGCAGTCCCGGACGATCGCGTCGGCGCGGAAGCGGGCGAGGTAGTCGGCCTGGGGGGGGGGGGGGGGGGGGGGGGGGGGGGGGGGGGGGGGGGGGGGGGGGGGGGGGGGGGGGGGGGTGGGGGGGGGAGGGAGAAACACACGAGCCCCCCCCCCCCTGCCCCACAA